>NZ_JBYCLD010000461.1:0-6545 GCF_057473725.1 Mycobacterium sp. TH-M11
CGTTTTTCCAGACCGTGCTCTCGAACATGGCACAGGTGCTTGCCAAAACCGACCTCGGCCTGGCCGCCCGATACTCCGAACTTGTCGAGGACGAGTCACTGCGGCGACGGGTGTTCGACAAGATCGCCGCCGAGCATCAGCGAAGTATCAAGGCGCACCAGCTGATCACCGGCCAGGACAACCTGCTGGCCGACAACCCGGCGTTGGCGCGTTCGGTGTTCAACCGGTTCCCGTACCTGGAGCCGCTGAACCACCTGCAGGTCGAGTTGTTGCGCCGCTACCGCTCCGGTGACGACGACGAACTGGTCCAGCGCGGAATCCTGCTGACGATGAACGGTCTGGCCAGCGCGCTGCGCAACAGCGGTTAGACGCGGCTTTCTTGCGCCGAACGTGAAACCCTTGCGATTTTGCGAGCGTTTTTTCGCAAAGGATTCACGTTCGGCGAATCATGGCACGGACTAGTGGCTGCCGCGACCGCGGAAGGTATTGAATGCGTTGCGGATTGCGTGTTCGGTGACCGAAAGCGGAGACATCACGGTCTCGCCGACGCCGACCATGTAGTCGATGCGCTCGACGATCGCCTCAACCGGTGCGACCAGCGTTACGAGCCGCTTCATCAGATCGTCGATCCGGCCCAGGGTGGCCTCGAAGTGGTCGAGCCCGTTGTCCAGTCGGTCGATGGCGCTGTTCAGGTTCGTCAGCGAGGTGTTCAGGTCGCCCAGCGTGTCGCCGAGGCCGCCCAGCACGTCTTCCAGCTGGTTGACGGTGACGTCGGCGTTCATCGCCGCCTGGGTGAGCGTCTTGATTCGCTGCCGCGCCGGTCGCTCGCCGGCGCTTTTGTCTGCCATGCCGATCATTATGGCGGTCGATGGAACCTGAGCGACAGGATATCCATCTGATCGGGTATGCACCGGCGAAAATCTGAGCAGCAATGCGCCGCGGTGATCAGCCGCACCTCATCGTTCGACATCGCGCAGCGCCTGGCGGAGTACCAACGTGGCTATGCCGACGGGCAGGCCGAGCGCCGATCCGGCTAGCCGGGCAGCCCGCTGGCGGCCCCCTCGTCCAGGAACCACACGGTGCGCTCGAGACCGACAGCGCCGGCGGCCGGAACCGACACCGGGTCGGCCCCGCCGACCGCAGCGGCGACCGCCTCGGCCTTCTCAGCGCCCGACACCAGCAGCCACACCTCGCGCGAACGCCGGATTGCCGGCAACGTCAACGTGATTCGCTGGGGGGGTGGTTTCGGCGAATCCTCGACATCGACCACCAGACGTGACGCCTCGCGCACCGCCGGGGTGTGGGGAAACAACGAATTGACGTGGCCTTCGGGCCCAACTCCCAGCAGATGGACGTCGAAGTCCGGCGCGATGTCACCCGGATCGGCATTCGCGGCCAAGATCTGCTCGTAGGCCAGCGCAGCGGCGGCCACGTCGTCACCGTACTCATCGTCGGCGGCGGCCATCGGGTGCACGTTGCGAGCCGGGATGTCTACGTGGTTGAGCAGGGCCTCGCGGGCCTGCTTCTCGTTGCGCTCGTCGTCGTCTGCGGTGACGTATCGGTCATCACCCCAGAACAGATGGACCTTGGGCCACTCGATCCGCCCCGATTGCGCTGCCAAAAACCGCATCAGGCGGTTGCCGTTGCCGCCGCCGGTCAGCACGATCAGCGCCTTACCGCGGGCGGCAATGGCGTGCTCGACGACGGTGATCAACCGTTCTCCCGCCGCGGCCACCAGCTGGTCGCTGTCGACGAATGTTTCTACAGAGGTGTTCATGCGTACTCCACCCGATCGATACCTTCCAATGCCGCGAAGTAAATGGTGTCGGCGTCCAAGCGCCGGAGATCTTCTGCCAGGCACTCGGGGACGTCGCGTCGGTGCAGCGGAACGAGGGCGTCCGGCTTGCCGGTGCGGCTCAAGGTCGCCGTCACACCGTGCTGGGGCCTGCGCAACACCACGGTCTCGGTGGGTCGCTCGAGTTCGACTTTGAGCTCGCCCACGACGCGGCGGACCGGTCCGTCGATCCGGCTGGCCAGCCAGCCCGCCAGGATATCCAGCGCCGGTTCGCCTTTGAGGCCGGACACCAGCGCTGAGGTAATCGGCTCGTGTGGTGGCTGGTCGATAGCCGAGGTGAGCAGCGCGCGCCAGTAGGTGATCCGGCTCCACGCCAGGTCGGTGTCGCCGGGGGCGTAGCCCGCCAGCCGGCTCTTGATCGCAGACAACGGGTCGGCGCCGTTGGTGGCATCGGTTATCCGACGAATTGCCAACTGGCCCAACGGATCATGTGCAGGTGCTGCGGGAGCGACGTCCGGCCACCAGGCCACCACGGGAATGTCGGGCAACAAGAAGGGCACGACGACGCTGCTGTGGTGTCCGGCCAGTGGTCCCGACAGTCGCAGGACCACGACTTCGCCGACAGCGTCCTCACCGCCCACTCTCAGCTGTGCGTCGAGACGCGCGTCGGCGGCGTCGGTATCGCCGGCCATCACCACGATCACCCGGCTTGGATGCTCGTGGCTGGCGGCGTTGGCGGCGTCGATGGATGGTTCCAGCAGTGCGTCGCTGGCGGGTGCGATCACCAGCGTCAGCACCCGGCCGAGGGTGACCGCGCCGGTCTTCTCCCGGAGCGCGTCGAGCTTTTTGTTGATCTTGGTGGTGCTGGTGTCGGGCAATTCGAGAATCATTTAAGCCGCTGCTCCTCCTCGGGACCCCCCGCATCGTCGCCGGCGGTCACGGTCGGCGCCATTGGCGGCCGGCGCGCCGCAGCATCTCAAAAGCCGACGCCGGACCCCAGGTGCCTGCCTCGTAGGGATCGGGTTTGCCGTGCTCAGCCCAGTAATCGAGTACGGGATCCAGTATCTCCCAGGCTAATTCGACTTCGGCATTAACCGGAAACAGCGACGGCTCACCAAGCAGGACGTCCAGAATCAGTCGTTCGTAGGCTTCGGGGGAGTCCTCGGCGAACGCCGCGCCGTAGGAGAAGTCCATGTTGACGTCGCGGACTTCCATGTTGCCCGGCACCTTCGATCCGAACCGCAGCGTCACCCCTTCGTCTGGCTGCACCCGGATCACCAGGGCGTTGGCGCCCAATTCGTCGGTCATCGTCGCGTCGAACGGCAGATGCGGCGCCCTCTTGAACACCAGTGCAATCTCGGTCACCCGGCGGCCCAACCGTTTTCCGGTACGCAAATAGAACGGTACGCCGGCCCAGCGGCGCGTGTTGACCTCAAGGGTGATGGCGGCGAATGTTTCGGTGCTGGACTCCCGGGAGAAACCGTCCTCCGCGAGCAGGCCCACCACGTGCTCGCCGCCTTGCCAGCCAGCGGTGTACTGACCGCGAGAAGTGGTTTGTTGCAACGGTCCGGCCAATTGAATGGCAGAGAGCACCTTGATCTTCTCGTTTTGCAACTCTGCCGGACGAAAGCTCACCGGCTCTTCCATCGCGGTCAGGGCCAGCAGTTGCAGCAGGTGATTCTGGATCACGTCGCGCGCAGCGCCGATTCCGTCGTAGTAACCACCGCGGCCGCCCAGGCCGATGTCTTCGGCCATGGTGATCTGCACATGGTCGACGTAGTGCGCGTTCCAGATCGGATCGAACAGTTGGTTGGCGAATCGCAACGCCAAGATGTTCTGCACCGTTTCCTTGCCGAGATAGTGGTCGATGCGGAACACCGAGTCCTCCGGGAAAACGCTGTTGACCACCTTGTTGAGCTCACGTGCGCTCTCGAGGTCGTGGCCGAACGGCTTCTCGATGACGACCCGGGTCCAGCTGTCCTGCTGCGCCTTCGCCAGCCCGGCCGCGTCCAGTTGCCGGCATACAGTCGGAAAACTCTTCGGTGGAATGGCGTAGTAGAACGCGTGGTTTCCATCGATCCCACGCTCGGCGTCCAGCTTGCCCAGCGTCTCGGCCAGCCGCTCGAACGCGGCCTCATCGTCGAAAGTGCCTGTGACGAAACGGCATCCGTCGGCGAGGCGATCCCAGATGGCCTGGCGGAACGGGGTGCGCGAGTGTTCCTTGACGCTCTGCAGGACCTCCTCGGCGAAGGCGGCATGGTCCCAGTCGCGGCGGGCGAAGCCCACCAGCGCAAAATTGGGCGCCAGCAAGCCCCGGTTGGCGAGGTCGTAGATGGCCGGCACCACTTTTTTGCGGGCCAGATCGCCGGTCACCCCGAAAATCACTACTGCGCACGGCGGCGCAATCTGCGGCAAGCGCTTATCGCGCTTGTCCCGCAACGGGTTTCGCCATTGCCCGGAAGTTGCCGGGGTTCCGGCTGGGCTCATCGGCGCCGCTCTACAGTATCGGCGCCGCGCATGCCGTGCCGGTCCAGGTCGCCGGCGCGGCTCATTTGTCGGCGGAAGAAAGCTGAGTCTGAGTCTCGTCCAGCAGCTCTTTCCAAGAGGCTTCGAACTTCTCGACGCCCTCGTTCTCCAGGACCAGGAAGACGTCGGTCAAGTCGATACCGACCGCGGACAGCTTGTCGAAGACCTCCTGCGCCGCCGAGGCGGTGCCAGTAACCGTGTCGCCGGTGACGACGCCGTGATCAGCGACCGCGTCGATGGTCGGCTCCGGCATGGTGTTCACAGTGTTGGGCGCCACCAACTCGGTCACGTACAGCGTGTCGGAGTAGTCGGGATTCTTCACCCCGGTCGACGCCCACAGCGGACGCTGAACCCGGGCGCCGCCAGCCTCGAGCTTGCCGAAGCGTTCGCCGCCGACGAACACCTCTTGGTACGCCGCGTAAGCGAGACGGGCATTCGCGACACCGGCTTGGCCGCGCAAGGCGAGCGCGTCGTCGGAGCCGATTTTCTCCAGCCGCTTGTCGATCTCGGTGTCCACGCGCGATACGAAAAACGACGCCACCGAGTGGATCGTGGACAAGTCGTGACCGGCTTCCTTGGCCTTTTCCAGCCCGGCGAGGTAGGCGTCCATCACCTCGCGGTGCCGCTCGACCGAGAAGATCAGCGTGACATTGACCGAAATGCCTTCGGCCAGAACCGCGGTGATGGCGGGCAGACCGGCTTTGGTGGCCGGAATCTTGATCAGCAGGTTGGGCCGGTCGACGATCTTCCACAGCTCGATGGCCTGCGCGACGGTCTTGTCGGTCTCGTGCGCCAGCCGCGGGTCAACCTCGATCGAGACCCGTCCGTCGACGCCGTCGGAGGCCTCCCATTGCGGCCGCAGCACATCCGCGGCGTTGCGGACGTCGTCGGTGGTCACCGTGCGGATGGTGGCGTCCACGTCGGCTCCACGCGCGGCCAGTTCGGCCACCTGTGCGTCGTAGGCGTCGCCTTCGCTCAGGGCCTTCTGGAAGATCGACGGGTTGGTGGTGACCCCGACGATGCTCATGGTGTCGATCAGTTCCTGCAGGTTGCCGGACTGCAGTCGCTGGCGGGACAGGTCGTCCAGCCAGACCGAGACACCTGCGCTGCTCAGCGCGGCGAGGTTGGGGTTTTGAGTCATCGGCTTTTCCTTCGGTTAGTTGTCGATGGTGCGTTCGGCGGCGTCGACGACGGCTTCCGGGGTGAACCCGAACTCGCGGAACAACGTCTTCGCATCGGCGGATTCCCCGTAATGCTCGATCGAAACGATCTCGCCGGTGTCGCCGACCAGCTTGTGCCAGCTCTGCGCGATACCGGCCTCGACCGCGACCCGGGCCGACACCGACGGCGGCAGCACGCTGTCGCGGTACTCCTCGGACTGCGACTCGAACCACTCGACACAGGGCATCGACACCACGCGTGCCACGATGTCCTTGTCCGCCAACAACTTCTGCGCCGCGACGGCGAGCTGAACCTCCGAGCCGGTGGCGATCAGCACCACATCGGGCTCTTGAGCCCCGGGGTCACCCAGGATGTACCCGCCCCTGGCCACGCCCTCGGCGCTGGTGCCCTCGAGGATCGGCACACCCTGGCGGGTCAGGATCAGCCCGACCGGGCCGCTGCCGTTGCCGCGGGCCAGCACGGAGCGCCACGCATACGCGGTCTCGTTGGCGTCGGCCGGACGGACCACCGACAACTTGGGAATGGCGCGCAACGCCGCGAGGTGCTCGATCGGCTGATGGGTCGGGCCGTCTTCGCCGAGTCCGATCGAATCGTGCGTCCAGACGTAAATGGTGTCGATGTCCATCAACGCGGCCAGTCGCACCGCCGGACGCATGTAGTCCGAGAACTGCAGGAACGTCCCGCCGTAGGCGCGGGTCGGTCCGTGCAGCACGATACCGGACAGGATCGAGCCCATCGCGTGCTCGCGAATCCCGAAGTGCAAGGTGCGCCCATACCAGTCCGCGGTGTAATCCTTCGTGGAAATCGATGGCGGGCCAAACGATTTCACGTTGTCCATGGTGGTGTTGTTGCTGCCGGCCAGGTCGGCCGAACCGCCCCACAACTCGGGAAGGTGCGGACCGACGGCGTTGAGCACCTTGCCCGACGCGGCGCGGGTGGCCAGCGCCTTGTCACCGGGCTCCCAGTGCGGAATGTCGGCGTCCCAGCCGTCGGGCAGCTCCTCGGCAACCAGCCGGTCCAGCAGCTTCTTGCGCTCGGGTTC
>NZ_JBYCLD010000462.1:0-3916 GCF_057473725.1 Mycobacterium sp. TH-M11
CGGGTCAAGGAGCAAATCGAAAGATATCGCGCCGCAACCCAAATGGCGAAGATCCGGGCTGCCAAGGGGATGAAGGTCGCGCAGGCGAGCAAGCACATGATCTTCGCCGGACCGCCGGGAACCGGTAAGACGACGATCGCGCGGGTGGTGGCCAACATCCTGGCGGGGTTAGGGGTTATCGCCGAGCCGAAACTTGTTGAGACGTCTCGCAAAGACTTCGTCGCCGAATACGAGGGCCAGTCAGCGGTCAAGACCGCCAAGACGATCGACCGGGCCGTCGGCGGAGTGCTGTTCATCGACGAGGCGTACACGCTCGTGCAAGAGCGTGACGGGCGCGCAGATCCGTTCGGCACCGAGGCATTGGACACCTTGCTGGCGCGAATGGAGAACGACCGCGACCGTCTGGTGGTGATCATCGCGGGTTACAGCTCAGACATCGATCGGTTGCTGGAAGCCAATGACGGCCTGCGATCGCGGTTCTCGACGCGGATCGAGTTCGACTCGTATTCCCCGGAAGAGATTCTCGAGATCGCGAAAGTCATTGCCGAAGGCAATGACTCGACACTCAGCGAAGAGGCGTGCGGCCATCTCCTCGAGGCGGCGAAGCTGCTCAGTCAACGCTCGGTCGGGGACAAACCAGCACTCGACGTCGCCGGCAACGGCCGGTACGCGCGTCAACTGGTCGAGTCCGCAGAGCAATACCGTGACATGCGGTTGGCGCAGTCCATCAACATCGACGACCTCGACGTGGACCGCTTGCAGCGAATCAACGACCACGACATGGCGGAGGCGATTGCGGCCGTGCACAGACGATTGAACATCGGCGCCTAGCCAATGGCGGGATTCCGGCTCACCACGAAAGTCCAAGTCAGCGGCTGGCGATTCTTGCTGCGCCGCGTCGAACACGCGGTCGTGCGACGCGACACCCGGATGTTCGACGATCCGCTGGCCTTCTACAGCCGATCGGTGGGCGTTGGGATTCTGCTCGCCGTGCTGGTGTGTCTGGGCGCAGGCTTGCTGGCGTACTTCAAGCCGCTCGGGCGCCGCAGCGGCGACAACTTGCTCGTCGACCGAACGACCAACCAGCTCTATGTCGTGATGCCGAATACGGGCGAATTGCATCCGGTCTACAACTTGACGTCTGCCCGGCTGGTGCTGGGTAACGCCGGCAACCCCTCGGCGGTGAAATCACAGGAACTGAACCAGATGCCCAAGGGGCAGCGGATCGGTATCCCGGGCGCGCCTTATGCCACCCCGGTTTCGGCGGACACCGTGTCGAGCTGGGCACTGTGCGACACCGTCGCCAACCCGGCCAGTGTTGCTCCAACGGTCGAAACATCAGTAATCGCAATGCCTTTGACAACAGACGCCGCGATCGGTCCGGTGCAGCCCAATCAGGCGCTGCTGGCCTCCTACCAAGGCAGAGAATGGGTGATCACCAAAAGCGGTCGCCACGTGGTCGATCTGATGGACCGCGCCGTCGCCTCCTCGGTGGGTATCCCGGTCACCGCGAAACCCACCCCGATCTCGGAGGGCGTCTACAACGCCGTGCCTGACGTCGGTCCGTGGCAATTGCCGCCGGTACCCGCCGCCGGTACGCCCAACTCGGTCGGGCTGCCGCCCAATTTGGTGATCGGCGCGGTGTTCCAGGCGCAGAGCGAGGGCGGCCCACGGGCTTACGTCGTGTTGCCGGACGGGGTGGCGCGGGTGAACGCGACAACGGCGGCGGCGCTGCGCGCGACAAATTCCTACGGATTGCTCTCCCCGCCACTGGTTGAGTCGAGCCTGGTCGCCAAGATTGCAGAACGGGTGTACGCATCGCCGCTACCGGACCAGGCGGTGGCGATCGTGCCCCGGCAGGACGCGCCGACCTTGTGCTGGTCGTGGGAACGCGAACCTGGAGACCAGGCGCCGCAGACGGCCGTGCTGACCGGCCGGCACCTGCCGCTTCCGCCGACAGCGATGAACACCGGCATCAAGCAGATCGACGGAACCGCAACGGTTTACACCGATGGCGGGAAATTCATTCAGCTTCAATCGCCGGATCCAAAGCATGGTGAAGCGCTCTACTACGTTGACCCACAGGGAGTTCGGTACGGGATTCCAGATCTGCAGACGGCCAAAGCACTGGGGCTGACCGCGCCGCAGAATGCGCCCTGGGCCGTCGTCCGACTACTGGTGGACGGACCGGTGCTATCGAAGTCGGCGGCGCTGTTGGCGCATGACACGCTGCCGCCGGACCCGAAGCCGCGGAAACTCGAAGCGGGAGAGGGCTGATGACCACCAAGAAATTCACTCCGACCGTCAAACGCGGGCCCCGGTTGACGCCGGGCGAGATCAGTGTGACCCCGCCAGAAGATCTCGGTGTCGAAATCCCGCCGTCTGGCGTGCAGAAGGTACTGCCCTACGTGATGGCCGGCGGCATGCTCGGCATGATCGCGATCATGGTCTTCACCGGCGTTCGGCAGCTGTCGCCGTACATGTTGATGATGCCGCTGATGATGATCATGACGACCGTGGGTTTCATGGCCGGTGGCGGGCCCGGCGGCAAGAAGGTTCCCGAAATCAACGCCGACCGCAAGGAATACCTGCGTTACCTGGCCGGCTTGCGGACGCGAGTGACGTCTTCGGCGAGTGCTCAGGTGACGTTCTTCGGTTACCACGCACCGAATCCCGAGGACCTACTTTCGCTGATCGGCACGCACCGGCAGTGGTCGCGGCCGGCGAACGCCGACTTCTTCGCCGCCGTTCGGATCGGGCTCGGCACGGAACCGGCGGTCGACCGGTTGCTAAAGCCGGCGCTCGGCGGGGAACTGGCGGGCCCCGATGCCGCGCCGCAGCCGCACTTGGAGCCGGTGAGCCACATGTGGGTGCTGAAGTTTCTGCGCACCCACGGGCTCATCCACGATTGCCCGAAGCTGGTGCAACTCAAGACATTTCCGACCATCGCCGTCGGTGGCGACCCGCAGCGCGCGGCCGCATTGCTGCGGGCGATGATCTGCCAATTGGCGGTCTTCCACCCGCCGGACCTGATGCAGATTCGGGTGCTGATCGACAACCCGGAGGACCCGGAATGGTCGTGGCTGAAATGGCTTCCCCACGTCCAGCACCAGACAGACACCGACGTCGCCGGGCCGACTCGGATGATCTTCACCCGCGCCGACGGTTTGAGTGACTTGACCGCGCGGGGGCCGCACACACCGGATGCCGCCCCGGGGGGGCCCTACGTCGTGGTGATCGATCTGACCGGGGGCAGCGCCGGCTTTCCCGTCGACGGGCGCGCCGGCGTCACGCTGATAACGCTGGGCAACCATCGCGGTTCGGCCTACCGACTCAGGCTCGACGAAGACGGCACCGCCGATGACCGGCTGCCCAATCAGACGTTCCGGTTGGTGACGTCGGCGACCGACCAGGTGTCACCGGAACTGGCCACCCGTATCGCGCGAAAGCTTGCCGGCTGGTCGATCACCGGGACCATCATCGACAAGACCACCCGTGTGCAGAAGAAGGTCTCGACCGAGTGGCATCAACTTGTCGGAGCGCAGTCGGTCGAAGAGGTGTTACCGAGTCGCTGGCGGATGTTCAGCGACTCCGACCATGACCGGCTGCGAATTCCGTTCGGGCACGAGCTCAAAACCGGCGAAATCATGTATCTCGACATCAAGGAGGGCGCCGAGTTCGGCGCGGGACCACACGGCATGCTGATCGGAACGACTGGATCGGGTAAGTCGGAATTCTTACGGACCCTGATCCTTTCGCTTGCGGCCACACATCATCCGGACCAGATCAACCTGTTGCTGACCGACTTCAAAGGTGGCTCCACCTTCCTGGGCATGGAACGACTGCCGCACACGGCGGCGGTTGTCACCAACATGGAAGAGGAGGCCGAACTGGTCAGCCGGATGGGCGAGGTGCT
>NZ_JBYCLD010000463.1:0-3060 GCF_057473725.1 Mycobacterium sp. TH-M11
CAACTACCGTCCGCAGTTCTACTTCCGCACCACCGACGTGACCGGTGTGGTGACGCTGCCGGAGGGCACCGAGATGGTGATGCCCGGTGACAACACCGAAATCTCGGTCAAGCTGATCCAGCCCGTCGCCATGGATGACGGCCTGCGGTTCGCGATTCGTGAAGGTGGCCGCACCGTCGGCGCCGGCCGGGTCACCAAGATCATCAAGTAGTTCGCACGTCGAAAGCGGCGCTCACCCGAACGGGTGGGCGCCGTTTTCGTTCCTGAGCGACGAGGCGATTAGAACACGTTCCAGTTTCGCTGCTAGCCTGATCGGCAGTCGGCGAAAGGGGCAGTCGTGACGGGAACTCTGCAGGGGCGGGTCGCGTTCATCACCGGTGCCGCGCGCGGCCAAGGTCGCGCGCACGCGATCCGGTTGGCCCGCGAAGGCGCCGACATCATCGCCGCGGACATCTGCGCCCCGGTGTCGCACAGCATCACCTACCCGGCCGCCACCCCGGCGGATTTGGCGGAGACGGTGCACGCGGTCGAGGCGCAGGGGCGCAAGATCCTGGCCCGCCAGGTCGACATTCGCGACGACGCGGCGCTGCGACAGTTGGTCGCCGACGGTGTCGAGGAGTTCGGCCGCCTCGACATCCTGGTCGCCAATGCCGGCGTGCTGAGTTGGGGGCGGGTCTGGGAGCTTTCCGACGAGCAATGGGACAGCGTGATCGGGGTGAACCTGACCGGCACTTTCCGCACCGTGCGTGCCGTGGTGCCGGTGATGATCGAGGCCGGCAGCGGCGGGGCCATCGTGGTGGTCAGTTCGTCGGCCGGACTGAAGGCCACCCCGGGTAACGGACACTACTCCGCGTCCAAGTACGGACTCACCGCGCTGACCAATACATTGGCAATTGAGCTGGGGGAGTATGGTATCCGCGTCAATTCGATCCATCCCTACTCGGTCGAGACGCCGATGATCGAGCCAGAGCTGATGATGCAGGTCTTCGCCGAGCACCCGCACTTCGTGCACAGTTTCGGACCGATGCCGCTGCAGCCCAACGGGTTCATGGCAGCTGCAGAGGTATCCGATGTCGTGGCCTGGCTCGTTTCCGACGGATCGGGTACGTTGACCGGAGCGCAGATTCCGGTCGACAAGGGCGTGTTGAAGTACTAATTCGCCAGCTCGGTCAATGTCGCGGCTAATTGATCTATGGCCCAATCGATTTCACCCTCGGTGATCACCAGCGGCGGTGCGATCCGTATCGTCGACCCGTGCGTGTCCTTGACCAGAACGCCGCGTTCGGCCAGCCGCAGGCTGAGCTGCCTGCCGGTTCCGAGCGTCGGGTCGATGTCGACGCCGGCCCAGAGCCCAAGCCCGCGCACGTCGAGCACGCCCCGGCCGATCAGCGCACGCAGCCGCCAATGCAGTCGTCGTCCCAGTCGCGCTGCACGCTGCTGGAATTCGCCGCGGTTCAGCATCGACACCACGGTGCTGGCGATCGCCGCGGCAAACGGGTTACCGCCGAACGTCGAACCGTGCTCACCGGGATGTAGCACGCCGAGAACGTCGCGGTCGGCCACCACCGCCGATACCGGGACGACACCGCCGCCCAAAGCCTTGCCCAGCAGATAGATGTCGGGCACCACCCCCCAGTGATCGCAGGCGAATGTGCGCCCGGTGCGGGCCAGGCCGGACTGGATTTCGTCGGCAATCATCAGAATGTTTCGGGCCGTGCAGATTTCACGCACCTCTGGCAGATAGTCCTCCGGTGGCACGACGACGCCGGCCTCGCCCTGGATCGGCTCCAGCAAGACGGCGACGGTGTGCTCGTCGATTACCTCGGCCAGCGCCCCGGCGTTGGCGAACGGCACGGAACGAAAGCCCGGGGTGAAGGGCCCGAAGCCGGCGCGGGCGGTCGGATCCGTCGAGAAGCTGACGATGCTGATGGTTCGGCCGTGAAAGTTGTTGTCGGCAACCACGATATTGCCCGAGCCGGCGGGAACACCCTTGACCTCGGTGCCCCATTTGCGCGCTACCTTGAGCGCGCTCTCCACCGCCTCGGCGCCGCTGTTCATCGGCAGCACCATGTCTTTGCCGCACAACGCGGCCAGCGACGCGCAGAAGCGGCCCAGGGGTTCGGCGTGGAAGGCGCGGCTGACCAGCGTGAGGACGTCGAGTTGAGCGTGGGCGGCCGCGGTGATCTCGGGGTTGCGGTGCCCGAAGTTCACCGCCGAATATGCGGCCAGGCAGTCGAGGTAGCGACGACCTTCGACATCGGTGATCCAACACCCCTCGGCGCCGGCAGCCACCACGGGCAGCGGCGAGTAGTTGTGCGCGCAGCAGCGTTCGTCGAGCGCGATCGCCGACGCGGTCAGTTCGCCGTTGCCGGCCACCACCGTGCGCGACGCGGTCACGAATACACCTCGAGCGTGCAGCACTTGACGGATCCACCACTCTTGAGCAGCTCGGGCATGTCGACACCGATCGGCTCGAAACCGGCTTCGGTCAGTTGCCGTGCAAAGCCGACGGCCGCGGCCGGGTGTATGACGTGGCGGCCGTCGGAGACGGCATTCAGGCCGAACGCGAAGGCGTCGGCCGTGTCCACCTGGATCGCATCGGGAAACAGGGTTTCCAGGTGCGCGCGGGAGACGTAACTGAACGCCGGCGGATAGTAGGCGATGGTGTTGTCGTCGAGCACGGTCAGCGCGGTGTCGAGATGGTAGAAGCGCGGGTCGATCAATTCGAGACTGATCACCCGCCGGTGAAAGATCCCGGCTATTTCGCCGTGTGCCCGCAGGTCGGTCCGGAAACCGTAGCCGGCCAAGATGTCGTCGCCCACGGGCAACAAGTCGCCCTGGCCTTCGTTGACGTGGCGGGTCTGGTGTGGCCGGTGGCCGTGCGCGCACAGCCACGCGGCGTATGCGGCTGACTCCTGTTTGCGCTCAGGGTATTTGAAGCGCGCAATGACCGCCCTGCCATTGATGATCAACCCGCCGTTGGCGGCGAAGACCATGTCCGGCAGGCCGGGCACCGGGTCAACCAGATCGACGGTATGCCCCAGTCGCCGGTAGAGGTCG
>NZ_JBYCLD010000464.1:0-4100 GCF_057473725.1 Mycobacterium sp. TH-M11
CCGGCCGCCCGGGCCAGCCCGTGCAGGGCGCCGATCTGATAGATCACGTCGGCCAGCAGGTCTTCGGGTGTGACGTCGATGAAGCGGCGACCGAAGCCGGCCAGGTCGCGGTAGCTCACCTGCGCGCCAATCCGTACGCCGCGCTCCGCGGCCAGTCGACACACCGCCAGCAGCTTGGCCGGGTCGCCGGCATGGAAACCGCAGGCGACGTTGGCGCTGGTGACGATGCCGAGCATGGCGGCGTCGTCACCGAGTTGCCAGACACCGAAGCCCTCGCCCAAGTCGGCGTTGAGGTCGATGCGTGCCACGTTTGCAGCTTAATGGTCTCGCTCGTAAGTTCGTCGAGGTCGGTGGTGGTGGAATGGCCGTGCGGTCTGGTTGTCGCGGGTCTCGAATGCGTTGAGGCGGTCGATGATGGCGTCAAGGCTGGTGAAGCCTTTGGGCGAAAAAGCTTTTCGTTGAACGACGGAGAAGTAGATCTCGATCTGGTTGAGCCAGGACGCGTGCACCGGGGTGTACGCCATGATCGCCGTTGCGCACCGAGATCGACGTTTTGGCGGCAAAGTTCGAGTGCAGGCCTGCCAAAACGTCGATCTCGACGCGGGGAAGGCAACTCCCGGCCGCGACGCTGGGCGGCCCTGGCGTGGTTGGCGGCCGATCTCAAGGTGTCGCGCACTACGATCTCGAACGCCTACAACCGGCCGGACCAGCTGGTCGGACGCGCTTCCGGAACGCGTGCTGGCCACGGCCGAACGGCTGGGTTATCCCGGGCCCGCCGGCCGGAGGGCCCGCCTCGACCCTGAACTACACCGTAGCGGTATCGCCGTTGCCGAGCAGCAGCCGAACCGCCAACTCCAGTCGCTTGCTGACGTCGGTCGCCGACGCGCGCCGGGTCAGCCAGGCCAACAGGTTGTTGGTCCACACATCCGAGATCACCCGGGCGATGTGGTATTGCTCCTCGGTCGGTTCGCCGTCGCCCATCGCGCGGGCGAACATCGAGTCGATCAGCTTCTCCACCTGATCAACTTCGCCGGCCGCGGATGCGTCGGCGAAAACGTAGGCGCGAGTCATCGCCTCGGTCAGCAGTGGATTGCGCTGCATCGCCCGGTTGAGCTTGCTGATCATGAAATTCAGGCGCTGATTCGGCGTCCCGCCGACCAGGGTGGACCGGTCGGTCTTGGCGTCGATGCGTTCGAACTCCCGGCCCAGCGCGGTCACCAGCAGGTGCACCTTGGACGGGAAATACCGGTACAGCGTGCCCACCGCGACGTCTGCCCGGTCGGCCACCGCGCGCATCTGAACAGCCTCGTAGCCGCCCTTGGAGGCGATCGCCATGGTCGCGTCCAGGATGCGCTTACGGCGCTCCCGCTGCGCTTCAGAGCCGAGTTCCGACTCGGCCAATACGGCCACGTTCATCACCTCACGAGGTTGCGCAGAAGACGAACCCGAGGATTCCCCCGAGTTGACCGATGCTGGCTCCGAAGCCGAACGGGTCATCAGACGGACAGCTCCTTCCATTGGGCGCTCGCTCGAAACGATACGCATGCCCAGCGCGAATATCCCACCAGCGTGCGGCCGAGACACCGGGATGTCCTGCTGCGATGGCATTCGACTTGACGATCGAACACTGGCACTATTAGAACACGTTCTAGTCTTGTGCGTGGTGCCTCCGGCAACGTCGCCACCCGTCGATCGAGGAGTCCAGGTGGGCATGACCCCCAGCACTATTTCCTCCGAACAGTTTGCGGCGCGGGAGTTGGTGCGCGACTGGGCCGTCGGCTCCGGCGCCACCGAAGCGGTCCGGGATATCGAACAGGGTAAGCCAAATGCCTGGCGAGCGGTCTTCGACGGCCTGGCCGAACTGGGCTTATTCGGTGTCGCGGTTCCCGAGGACTGCGGTGGTGCCGGCGGGACCATCGAGGACCTGGCTGCGATGATCGAGGAGGCCGCCCGGGCGTTGGTGCCCGGACCGGTGGCCACCACGGCCCTGGCCACCCTCGTGGTCTCCGACCCGCGGTTGCGCGCCGCCCTCGCTACCGGGGAACGCACTGCTGGGGTGGGGCTCGGCGGCGATGTCGAGTTCGACGAGACGACTTCGACGGCGTCGGGAACAGTGCCGGTTGTGCTAGGCGGCGTGGCCGAGGGTTTGCTTTTGGTGCCAGCCGGCGGTACGTGGCTGCTCGTCGACGGCGCCGCCGAGGGCGTTTCCGTCGAGGCGCTCCCGGCCACCGACTTCTCCCGACCCCTGGCGCGGGCGGTGCTCACCGACGCTTTGGCCACTGTGATCGACGCTCCGGTGACCGACCTGACAGCGGCGGTGCTCTCGGCCGAGGCCGCCGGCATCACCCGATGGGCGCTGGACACCGCTGTCGGCTACGCCAAGGTCCGCGAACAATTCGGTAAACCGATCGGTAGCTTCCAGGCGATCAAGCACCTGTGCGCCGAGATGCTTTGCCGCACCGAGCAGGTGGCTGTTGCTGCCGCCGACGCTGCTCGTGCCGCTCAGGGTGACGACACCCGGCAGCTGTCCATCGCGGCCGCCATCGCGGCCGGTGTGGCCATCGACGCGGTCAAGGCGAACGCCAAGGACTGCATCCAGGTGCTCGGCGGCATCGGAATCACCTGGGAGCATGATGCGCACCTGTATCTGCGCCGGGCTTACGCGATCGGGCAGTTCCTCGGCGGGCCCGCACGCTGGCTGCGCCGGACCGCCGAACTCACCACCGACGGTGTCCGCCGCGAGCTCGGTATCGACCTCAGCGAGGTTGCCGACCTGCGGCCCGAGATCGCCGACGCGGTCGCCGGAATCGCGGCGCTGGCAGACGACCAACGGCAGGCCGGGCTCGCCGAGGCCGGGCTGCTGGCGCCGCACTGGCCTGCGCCCTACGGGCGCGGGGCCGGGCCGGCCGAGCAGCTGCTGATCGATCAGGAGATGGCGTCGGCCGGCGTGACCCGGCCCGACCTGGTGATCGGCTGGTGGGCCGCGCCGACCATCCTCGAATACGGCACACGCGAGCAGATCGAGCAGTTCGTGCCCGGCACATTGCGCGGCGAGATCTTCTGGTGTCAGCTTTTTTCCGAGCCTGGCGCGGGCTCGGACCTGGCCTCGCTGCGTACCAAGGCGGTTCGGGTAGACGGCGGCTGGGAGTTGACCGGACAAAAGGTGTGGACCTCCTCGGCGCACAAGGCGCAATGGGGTGTCTGCCTGGCCCGCACCGACCCCGACGCCGCGAAACACAAAGGCATCAGCTATTTCCTGATTGACATGAGCTCGCCCGGCATCCTGATCCGGCCGCTGCGCGAGATCACCGGCGACGCGTTGTTCAACGAGGTTTTCCTCGACAACGTATTCGTGCCCGACGAGATGGTGGTCGGCACGGTCAACGACGGCTGGCGGCTGGCCCGGACCACGCTGGCCAACGAACGGGTCGCGATGGCCGCGGGCACTGCGCTGGGCAACCCGATGGAACAGCTGCTCGACGAAGCGGCGAAGGCGAATCTTGATGTTGCACAACAGGATCAACTCGCACGGTTGATCATCACCGCCCAAATCGGTTCGCTACTCGACCAGCGCATCGCCCAACTCGCGGTAGGTGGTCAAGACCCCGGGGCGCAGTCCAGCGTCCGTAAACTCATCGGTGTGCGATACCGGCAGGCGTTGGCCGAGTTTCGGATGGACCTGTCCGAGGGTGCCGGCATCGTCGCCGACGACACCGTCAAGGATTTCCTCAACACCCGCTGCCTGACGATCGCGGGTGGCACCGAGCAGATTCTGCTGACGCTGGCCGCCGAACGCCTTCTCGGCCTGCCGCGCTGAAGGAACTTCTCCATGCGCGTCCAGTGCATCGAGTGTGCAGCCTGGGCGTCGAGTGTGCATCGTGGGCGGGAAGATCGCGAAAATCCCGCCCCTTGCGCACACTCGAAGCCGTCAGTGCACACTCGATGCCCAGCAGGGTTAGACAGAAGGCGGCAAGCGGACAGCCAGCCACCAGAGCGCCCTGAGCTTTGTCGCAAGTCGTTGATGTACCCCCATGACGGAGTGGCTCGCCGAACGTGTAACCAATGCGAAAAATCGCGGCAAAAATCGCAGTGTGTGCACG
>NZ_JBYCLD010000465.1:0-16392 GCF_057473725.1 Mycobacterium sp. TH-M11
TCCCAAGGGTTGGGCTGTTCGCCCATTAAAGCGGCACGCGAGCTGGGTTTAGAACGTCGTGAGACAGTTCGGTCTCTATCCGCCGCGCGCGTCAGAAGCTTGAGGAAACCTGTCCCTAGTACGAGAGGACCGGGACGGACGAACCTCTGGTCCACCAGTTGTCCCACCAGGGGCACCGCTGGATAGCCACGTTCGGACAGGATAACCGCTGAAAGCATCTAAGCGGGAAACCTTCTCCAAGACCAGGCTTCTCACCTTTTAAGAAGGATAAGGCCCCCCGCAGACCACGGGATCGATAGACCAGACCTACAAAACCAGCAATGGTTGCAGGGAACTGGCACTAACCGGCCGAAAACTTACACACACGCAACCACTAATCCAGCAACCACAACTGCTGCACCCCACCACCAACAACAAACTCAATAAAGTTACGGCGGCCACAGCGACAGGGAAACGCCCGGACCCATCCCGAACCCGGAAGCTAAGCCTGCCAGCGCCGATGATACTACCCACCCGGGTGGAAAAGTAGGACACCGCCGAACACACACAACAAGCCCCGTGCCCCCCAAAACCCTTGGGGGGCACGGGCATATCCACCCCAAAACCACAAAGCCAGCCACCGCAACAAGCCAGCGGATGGGCATCGAACGGCCGCCAACAGCCGGCGCACCACAATCGACAACTACTGTCCTGCAGATGGTTGACGGATCTTCGGCCGACGGCGCTCACGGGTTGCGGGCAGTCGCCGCATCGCTGCTCGGCGACGTGTCGTCCCTAGCCGACGACATGCTCGAGTTCCTTGCCGCGCACATCCCCGCGATCGGTGCTGACGCTGAACTACGCGGGCTGACATTGGGGTCGTGCTCGTCGAATCTTGAGGCGGCGCTGTCGATGGTTCGTCACGGCATCGACGTCGGGGCCGCAGAAGCTCCGGTGACTGCTCTCGAGCACGCCCGGGCGATGGCTTCCCGCGGGCACAGCGTCGACGTGATGCTGCGCTTCTACCGCCTCGGCCACCGTTACTTCATCGAGAAGTTCGCCGAGGCCGTGTCCGCCCAAGTTGAGGATCCGGCCAAGTCGCTTGCCGCCTTTCTCGAAATGGAGCGGTTTGGATTTCGATACATCGATCGCATCTCGACGCTGGTTGCCTCGGAGTACGTCGCCGAGCTCGACCGGCGCCAGAACCAGCACCGGGCCGAACGCGACGATATTGTCCGGGCGCTACTGGCCGACGAACGGATCAACGTGGGCCGCTCGGAAAGGGTGCTCGGCCACATACTCACCGGCAGGCAGTTGGGGTTCGTCTGCTGGGCGTCCGGGAATATTCCAGATCTGGCCGCCGTCGCGCAGCGATTCGCCAAAAGTATTGGTAGCGAACGTGCACTCGTCGTCGCTGACGGTCCGCGCGCGGTATGGGGGTGGGTCGCTGTGACCGCGGAACCGTCCGCTTCAGGCATGGAAAATCTGGTCCGCACCTACCGTCCCGATGAGAAAGTTCACCTCGCGGTCGGTGCGCTGCGAGAAGGGCCGGCTGGATTCCGCATCTCGCATCGTGAGGCATTGCGGGCCAGGCGAATTGCCGAGTTGGCCGGATGGCCCGCTCCGTCGGTCACTGAGTATGGCGACATCGCGCTCATCGATGTGATGTCCAGCGACCTCGGCGCGGCACGAGCCTTTGTCGAGGCGGAGCTTGGCGAGCTCGCTCGCGATGACCCGCGCAGCCGAGACGAGCGAGCAGCGCTGTTGGCCTTTTTCTCAGCGCAGGGAAGCTTGAAGGTGGCTGCCGCCACGCTGGGCATTCACCGCAATACCGTTCTGCAACGGGTCCGCCGCGCCGAGCAGCGCATCGGCACACCGATCCGGACAAGGGTTCCAGAACTTCATGCGGCTTTGCGTGTCTGCGACGTGCTGGGAGCCCCCGCAGCTCAGAACTTGCCGTAATGCATCCGGGGGCATTCCTGCTTCGGTGTGCTGTCAGCACATGGGTGTGTGCCCACACCTTCTTGTTGTCGGGCCCGGGCACTCGGTAGCTTTGCCGAAACCTCGGTCGCCGCAGTGCGACAGGACGGCAGAAGGGACGTGGTTCGTGACGCTGGAGGTGCAGTCGCAGCGAGTTTCGCCGACGGCGACCAATCACACGCTGCCCGACACCGGTGAGAAGATTCCCATGGTGTCGTGGCCGACGGTGGCGCTGTTCGCGGCAGCGGTAACGGTTTTCGGAGTCAGCACCGAGGCGGCGCTGACATCGGCACTTCGTCCCATTCTCACCATCCCGGTCAGTGCCGCGGCGATTTTCGTGCTGTTCACCGTCGTGCACGATGCATCGCATTATTCGATCAGCCGCCACCGCTGGGTCAATCTGGTATTCGGTCGCGTGGCGATGATCTTCGTCTCGCCGCTGATCTCTTTCGAGTCGTTCGCATTCATCCACATCGAGCACCATCGCCACACCAATGACGGCGACGACGATCCCGATCATTTCGTCAGTGGCGCCGCCGGCTGGCAGCTCCCGCTGCGCTTTTCCGTGATGGATCTGCCGTATCTGCGCTTCCTGGCGCGAAACTGGGGCAGCCGCCCCCGTTCTGAGCTCGCCGAGACCGCGGCGCTGATGGGTGTCACGTTGGCCGCGATCGCGGCCGCTGCGTTCACCGGGCACTTCTGGCAACTCGCGATCGTCTATCTCGTCCCCGAACGAATCGCTGTGTTCGTGCTGGCATGGTGGTTCGACTGGCTTCCGCACCACGACCTGAAGGACACCCATCAGGGCAACCGCTACCGGGCCACCCGCAATCGCGTCGGAGCGGAATGGATTCTCACCCCGCTTCTGCTATCGCAGAATTATCACCTCGTCCATCACCTGCACCCGTCCATTCCGTTCTACAAATATGTGGCCGCATGGCGGCGTAACGAAGCCGCGTATCTCGATCGCGATCCCGCTCTCATGACGGCTTTCGGCCAGCAACTCGACGCCGCTGAGTACCGGCGGTGGAAGCGCCTCAACGGTAGGTTGGCCGCACTTGTTCCCATCCACTCGCCGCGGCCGGTCGCCGAAAGAAGCGGTGTCGCTCATCCGGCAGTCATTCGCAGTGTCGAATCGCTGACTCCCGACAGCGTCAAGATCACCTTCGACATCTCTCCAGATCTTCGTGAGCACTTCCGATTCCAGCCGGGCCAGCATCTCACCGTCCACCATCGGGTCGGGCAACAAGATGTGCGGCGGAGCTACTCGATCTGCACGTCTGCGGTGTCGGACGAACTCGCCATCGCTATCCGGCGGGTGCCAGGCGGGACATTTTCCACCTTCGCAACAGCCCATTTGCGTGCCGGTGACAAGGTTCGACTTGGCCCGCCCACCGGCAATTTCGGAGTGCCGTTCGTTTCCTCGGCTCGGCGAACGTACGTGGCGGTGGCGGCTGGTAGCGGCATAACGCCCATCCTGTCGGTCGTGCGCACCGGCCTTGACGTCGAGCCTCAGAGCCGCTTCACCATCCTCTACGGCAACCGCACCACAGCGTCCACCATGTTCCGCAAGGAACTCGACGATATGGAAAAGCAGTTCGGCGACAGGCTCAGCGTTGTGCATGTCCGGTCCCGAGACGGTGGTCAATCGGCCGGCACCCGCGGACGGATCAGCTATTCCTTGGTGCAACAAGTTGTCGGCTGCGAAAGCGGCGACGTCGACCGGTGGTTCCTCTGCGGCCCACAGGAACTGGTAACGACACTGCGGGACAACCTCATCGATGCAGGGGTTGACAGCGAACGCGTGCATCTGGAACTTTTCCGCACCCATGCCGCCGCGACTCCGCCACCGGGGTCCATCGCCTCCGACATGACGGTCACACTGCGGGGCGCCGATCACGACATACACCTCCATGCCGGTGAGACGATCCTCGAAGCGGCACTGCGCAACAAGCTCGACGCACCCTACGCATGTATGGGCGGGGCCTGCGGCACCTGCACCGCCGTGATCACCTCCGGCCAGATGTCGATGGACCAGAATTTTGCCCTGCGCGATGACGACGTCCGGGCGGGTCGTGTTCTCACCTGCCAAGCGCGGCCCACCAGTCGGTCCATCAAGATCGACTACGACGCTCGTTAACGATCGGCCGGCTGTCTCCGCAGGTGTTCCCCGTATCCCGTCGAGACGCGGTGGGCGTACGGCAGGATGACTAGCGAGACCAGGTGGACCGGTTGGCCGATGCAGTGCTGTAGCAGGGACGACGGCACGCAGCCCGTATCCTTTGTCGGGAAGTAGCGACGAGGTTAAGGGTTCGAGTGGGCGACGACAGGCAAGGCGATAGGGATCGGCGACCGAAGAGATCGCCACGGCCCCAGGCTCCCACTTCCGGCCCGGGCCGTGATCGTCGTCCGCAAACCCGGGATGGCTCTGCGGACGACCGGAAGGGACCGTCGATCCCGCGGGAGATCGAGGCCAAGCAACTCGCACCCGAAATCCGGCGGGAATTAAGCACTTTGGATCGCGTCAACGCCGATGCGGTGGCACGCCACCTCGTCGCTGCGGGGGAATTGCTCGACGAGGACCCGGCGGCGGCTCTCGAACATGCGCGGGCCGCGCGGGCTCGCTCCGGCCGGATCGCCGCCGTGCGCGAAGCCGTCGGTATCGCCGCATACCAGTGCGGGGACTGGTCGCAGGCCATCGCGGAACTGCGGGCGGCACGCAGGATGGGCAGCAAGTCCCCACTATTGCCGTTGATCGCCGACTGTGAACGCGGGCTCGGTCGACCAGAACGCGCGCTCGAGCTGGCCCGGGGCGACGAAGCAGCCAAGCTCACCGGCGACGAAGCCGATGAGATGCGCATCGTCATCGCCGGCGCCCGTGCCGACCTCGGCCAACTCGAGCAAGCCCTGACCGTGTTGTCCACGCCGCAACCCGATCCGACCCGCATCGGCACAATCCCGGCCAGGCTGTTCTACGCCTATGCCGAGACCTTGCTGGCGCTCGATCGTCGCGACGAGGCCTTGCAATGGTTTTTGCATGCCGCCGAGGCCGACGTGGAGGGTGCCACTGACGCCGAAGACCGGGCGAGTGAGCTCGGCTGACGTGGCGACACTTGCACAGCAACACGACTGTCTGCTACTCGACCTCGATGGAACCGTATTTCGTGGTCACGAACTGACCGAGGGCGCCGCCGAGGCGCTGGAAAATGCGCCGGGCCGAACGCTATTCGTCACCAACAACGCGTCGCGCAGCGCCGGGGAGGTCGCCGCGCACCTGCAACACCTGGGTCTGCAGGCGGCCGACGTCGACGTGGTCACCAGCGCGCAAAGCGCGGCCCACGTACTGGCCGACCAGTTGGCGCCCCGATCCCGGGTGCTGGTGGTGGGGACCGAGTCGCTGGCCGCTGAGATCACGGCCGTCGGCCTCGAGCCGGTGCGGACCTTCGACGATAATCCCGTTGCGGTGGTTCAGGGCCACTCAACCGACACCGCGTGGGCCAATCTGGCCGAGGCGGCGCTGGCCATCCGGGCCGGTGCGGTGTGGGTCGCGGCCAACATCGACGCCACCCTGCCGACCGAGCGTGGCTTGCTGCCGGGCAACGGCGCGATGGTGGCCGCGCTGAAAGCGGCGACCGACGCCGAACCTCAGGTCGCGGGTAAGCCCGCGCCGACGCTGATGCTGGATGCGTTGGCGCGCGGTGACTTTCAGACCCCATTGGTGGTCGGCGATCGGCTGAACACCGACATCGCCGGCGCCAACGCCGCCGAACTACCGAGCCTGATGGTGCTCACCGGGGTCAACAGCGCCCGCGACGCGGTGTACGCCGTCCCCGAGCAGCGCGCGACGTTTTTCGGTCACGACCTGCGGTCGCTGCACCTGCACGCCGAACAGCTGACGGTCGGCCCGCAGTCGGCCTGGCACATCGACATCCAGGACCACACGATCACGATCAGCACAGCGCGCCGCGACGACGGCGATGGGCTCTCGATCGTCCGTGCCGTCGCCCACGCCGTCTGGTCCACACAGTCCACCAGCGTCACGGCCGGCGACGACACCGCACACGCTGCCCTCCAACAGTGGTCTCTGGCATAAATCCCGTACCGTGGATCAGCGATGAGAACCGGTGCGATCCGGAGAAGACAGGAGGAGCAGCGCCATCAGTATCGACCCCGATGAGATTCGTGCACGGATCGACGCCATCCTCGCTGAGTTGCCGGATCCCGGCAATCCCGAGCAAATGCCCGCCGAAGCCGACCTCGAGGAGCTCGCGCGCCAGCTGTCGGAGGCCCACGACATGCTGGTCCAGGCGCTGGAGTCGGCAGAGAAGGCCTGAGGCTGTCGTGGCGCGGCATACCCGTGTTGATGCCGAACTGGTCCGTCGCGGGCTGGCCCGATCGCGCCAGCAGGCCGCGGAATTGATCGGTGCGGGCAAGGTCAGCATCGACGGTATGCCCGCGGTCAAGCCGGGCACCGCCGTCGCCGCCACCGCCTCGCTGAAGGTCGTCGGCGACACCGAACGCGGCTGGGTGTCGCGTGGCGCGCACAAGCTCATCGGCGCACTGGACACCTTCGGCATCGACGTCGCCGGTCGGCGCTGCCTCGATGCCGGGGCCTCGACCGGCGGGTTCACCGAAGTCCTGCTGGACCGCGGCGCGCGCGAGGTGGTCGCGGTCGACGTCGGCTACGGGCAGCTGGCCTGGTCGCTGCGATCCGACGACCGCGTGGTGTCCATCGAGCGGACCAACGTGCGGCAACTCACGCCCGAGGCGATTGGAGGCGCGGCCGAGACGATCGTCGCCGACCTGTCCTTCATCTCGCTGCGCACGGTGCTGCCCGCGCTGACCGGATGCGCCTGCACCGAAGCAGATATCGTTCCCATGGTGAAGCCGCAGTTCGAAGTGGGCAAAGGTCAGGTGGGCGCCGGCGGGGTCGTCCACAGCCCCGAGTTGCGGGCGGGCGCCATCCTCAACGTTGCCGGCCGGGCCGTGGAGCTGGGCTGGCACACCGTGGCCGTAGCCCCCAGCCCGTTGCCGGGCCCGTCGGGCAACGTCGAATACTTTCTGTGGTTACGCGCCGAAACCAGTCGGGGTTTGGCCGGCGACGAATTGGACCATGCGGTCCACGCTGCGGTCAAGGACGGTCCGCAATGACGACTGAACGCACGGTGCTGCTGGTGGTCCATACTGGGCGCGACGAAGCGACCGAGACTGCGCGACGCATTGAAAAGGTGTTGAGCGACAACAGTATTCGCCTGCGCATTCTGTCAGCCGAAGCCGTTGACCGCGGACCGGTGCCGTTGGGACCAGACGATGGGCGCGCGTTGGGCGTCGATATCGAGCTCGTCGACGCCGACCCCGACGCCGCCGATGGTTGCGAACTGGTCATCGGGCTGGGCGGCGATGGCACGTTCCTGCGGGCTGCCGAGCTCGCCCGCAACGCCAACGTGCCGGTGCTGGGCATCAACCTGGGCCGGATCGGCTTCCTCGCCGAAGCCGAGACCGAGGCCATCGACAGCGTGCTCGAGCATGTGGTCGCCCGCACCTACCGCCTCGAAGAGCGGCTGACCCTCGATATCACGGTGCGGGTCAAGGGGTCCGTCACCGCGCGCGGCTGGGCACTCAACGAGGCGAGCCTGGAGAAAGGCCCGCGGCTCGGCGTGCTCGGGGTGGTCCTCGAGGTCGACGGCCGGCCGGTGTCGACATTCGGGTGCGACGGGGTGCTGGTCTCGACGCCGACGGGGTCCACGGCCTATGCGTTCTCTGCCGGCGGCCCCATCTTGTGGCCCGATCTCGAAGCACTGCTGGTGGTGCCTAACAACGCGCACGCGCTGTTCGCCCGGCCGATGGTCACCAGCCCGGACGCGCGCATCGCCATCGAGATCGAGGCCGACGGGCACGATGCCCTGGTGTTCTGTGACGGTCGCCGCGAGATGCTGGTGCCGGCCGGCGCGCGGCTGGAGGTGCAACGCTGCGACGCGTCGGTGAAATGGGCCCGGCTGGACAGCGCGCCGTTCACCGACCGTCTGGTGCGCAAGTTCCGGCTGCCGGTCACCGGCTGGCGCGGACGGTAGCCGGTGCTTGCCGAGATTCGGATCGAATCGCTGGGCGCTATCAGCGTTGCAACGGCCGAGTTTGACCGCGGGCTAACAGTTTTGACGGGCGAAACCGGCACCGGCAAGACGATGGTGGTCACCGGTCTGCACCTACTCGGCGGGGCCCGCGCCGACGCCAACCGGGTGCGCTCTGGGGCCGAGCGTGCCGTCGTCGAAGGACGTTTCAGCACTGCCGATCTCGACGATAAGGTGGCGGCGGCCCTGGACGAGATGCTGGACGGTGCCGGAGCCGAACGCGACGAGGACGGCAGCCTCATCGCGCTGCGGTCGGTCAACCGCGACGGACCGTCGCGGGCCTACCTCGGTGGGCGCAGCGTGCCGGCGAAATTTCTGGGCGAATTCACCGCCGAACTGCTGACGCTGCACGGACAGAATGATCAGCTCCGGCTGATGCGGCCCGACGAGCAACGCGGAGCTCTCGACCGTTTTGCCGGCGTCGAGGCCAAGCTGGAGAAATACCGCAAACTGCGCGACGCATGGCAGACGGCCCGACATGACTTCGTCGACCGCAGCAACCGGGCGCGCGAACTGGCCCAGGAGTCCGACCGACTGAAGTTCGCGCTCGACGAGATCGACACGGTTGACCCCGCGCCCGGTGAGGACGACGCGCTGGTCGGCGATATCCGTCGACTCTCGGAGTTGGACGCGCTGCGCGAGGCGGCATCCGGCGCGCGAGTCGCGTTGTCCGGCACGGGCGATGACGCCACCGCCGATCCTGCGGCACAGTCGGCGTCCGGGGCCGACTGTCTGGCGCGCGCCAAAGCGGCGTTGGAGTCAACCGACGACACAACGCTGCGAGCATTGGCGAACCAGCTTGACGAAGCGCTCTCAGTGGTCGGCGACGTATCCCGCGAGCTCGGCGGGTATCTGGGCGAATTACCCTCTGACACCAGCACATTGGACACCAAGCTGGCCCGGCAAGCGGAGCTGCGTAGTCTTACCCGTAAGTACGCCGCCGACATCGACGGTGTGTTGGTGTGGGCCCGCGAAGCGCGAGACCGGCTCGCTCAGCTCGATGTCTCCGAAGAGGCGCTGGCCGGCCTGCAGCGGCGTGTCCATCAACTAGGCATCGAATTATCAAGCGCGTCGGCCGAACTCAGTAAAGCTCGCACCCAGGCCGCCAGGCGGCTCGCCAAGGAAGTCACCGGTGAGCTGTCGGGGTTGGCGATGGCTGATGCCGAATTCACCATCACGGTGTCGCCCATGCCGGCCACCGCCGACGATGCCACGGCGCTGACGCTGGCCTCCGGCGCTGTTGTGCATGCCGGAGGGGACGGCGTCGACCTGGTCGAGTTCGGCTTTGCCGCGCATCGCGGAATGACGGTGCTGCCGCTGGCCAAAAGCGCCTCGGGCGGCGAGCTGTCACGAGTGATGCTCGCACTGGAGGTGGTGCTGGCGGCGTCGACGAGCGGCACCACGATGGTTTTCGACGAGGTGGACGCCGGCGTCGGTGGACGCGCGGCGGTGCAGATCGGCCGGCGCCTGGCGCGGCTGGCCCGCAACCGGCAAGTCATCGTGGTGACGCACCTGCCACAGGTCGCGGCCTACGCCGATATCCATCTGATGGTCGACACCAACGGCACAAACGGCGCCAGCGGAGTGCGGCGCCTCGACGGCGACGACCGGGTTGCCGAGCTGGCCAGAATGCTGGCCGGGCTAGGCGATTCCGACACCGCACGCGCCCACGCCCGCGAGCTACTCGATGCCGCAGACCGTGACCGGATTGCGACCTGAAAAGGCCACCTGAGCATGTGACAGGTGTGACACGATATTACTTCTGAGGCATTTGTTACGGCGCGCCTCCCCGCGCATTCTCGGGTTCCCCGACAGAATCGCGTCCATGAGCGTGACCACCACCTTGTCCTCATTGCTTTCCCGCAACACATCGCGGCCAGGGGTCGTCGGAACCGCCCGAGTCGACCGCGACATCGACCGGTTGCTGCGCCGGGTGTGCCCGGGCGACATCGTGGTCCTCGACGTGCTGGACCTGGATCGGATTACCGCCGACGCACTCGTCGACGCGGAGATCGCCGCAGTGGTCAACGCATCCCCATCGGTGTCGGGCCGCTACCCCAATCTCGGACCCGAGGTCCTGCTGGCAAACGGCGTCACACTGATCGACGAGACCGGCACCGAGGTATTCAAGAAAGTCAAAGACGGCTCGAAGGTCCGCCTCTACAACGGTGGCGTCTACGCCGGCGACCGGCGACTGATCAAGGGCACCGAACGCACCGACGAAGAGATCGCCAGCCTGATGCAGGAGGCCAAAAGTGGATTGGTCGCACATCTGGAAGCGTTCGCCGGCAACACTATTGAGTTCATTCGAAGCGAGAGCCCGCTGCTGATCGACGGCATCGGCATTCCCGACGTCGACATCGAATTGCGCCGCCGCCACGTCGTCATCGTCGCTGAAGAGGAAGACGCGGCCGAGGATCTCAAGCGGCTCAAGCCGTTCATCAAGGAGTACCAGCCAGTCTTGATCGGAGTCGGCACTGGCGCAGATGTGTTGCGCAAGGCCGGTTATCGGCCGCAGCTGATCGTCGGCGACCCCAGCAATCTCAGCGCCGAAGTCCTCAAAAGCGGCGCCCAGGTTGTCTTGCCGGCCGATGCCGACGGCCACGCCCCGGGCCTGGAACGCATCCAAGATCTCGGGGTTGGCGCCATGACATTTCCCGCCGCCGGTTCCCCGGCCGACCTGGCGCTGCTGTTGGCCGACCACCACGGCGCTGCGCTGCTGGTGACCGCGGGCCACCGCGCCAACATCGAGACGTTCTTCGATCGGACCCGTCAACACAGCAACCCCTCGACCTTCCTCACCCGGTTGCGGGTCGGTGAGAAAGTGGTGGACGCCAAAGCCGTTGCGACGTTGTACCACAACCGGATCTCCGCTGGTGCGATCGCGTTGCTGATCCTGACGATGTTGCTCTCCATCGTCGCCGCCCTGTGGGTATCGAGGACGGACACGGTGGTTCTGCACTGGGCCACCCTCTACTGGAATCACTTCCTGCTCTGGCTGCAGCACTGGATCCACTAGGACGGTCGTGACGTGATATCGCTTCGCCAGCATGCGATTTCGTTGGCCGCCGTATTTTTGGCCTTGGCGGTAGGCGTCGTGCTCGGCTCGGGTTTGTTGTCCAACACTATGGTCTCCGGACTGCGCGACGAAACCCGGAATCTACACAACGAGGTCAACGGGCTCAACGGCCAGAAGGCTCAACTGGATGCAAAGGTCGCTTCTGCCAACGCTTTCGACGTACAGATGGCCGGGCGGATGGTCCACGACGCGCTCAGCGGCAAATCACTGATCATCTTTCGGGCTCCCGACGCCAGGGACGACGACGTCGATGCGGTGGCCAAGATCGTCACGCAGGCTGGGGGAGCGGTCACCGGCACGGTGCTTTTGACTCAGGAATTTGTCGACGCCAACTCGGCGGAGAAGCTGCATTCGGTGGTCAACTCGTCGGTGCTGCCCGCCGGCGCCCAGCTGAGCACCACACTCGTCGACCAGGGATCGCAGGCCGGGGATCTGCTGGGGATTGCGTTGTTGATCAACCGCGATCCGGCGGTCCCGCCGGCCGACGACGCGCAACGCGACACCGTGCTGGCCGCGCTTCGCGACACCGGTTTCATCTCTTTCGGCAACCAGCACATCGGCGCATCGAACGCTGCCGCGGTCCTCACCGGCGGCTCGCTCAGCGAGGACGCCGGCAACCAGGGCGTCAGCGTGGCCCGGTTTGCCGCGGCACTGGCACCGCACGGTTCGGGGGTGATGCTCGCTGGACGCGACGGCTCAGCGGATGGGCCCGCCGCGGTTGGCGTAGCCCGCGCCGACGCCTCGGTGACCCCGGTGATCAGCACCGTCGACGACCTCAACGCCGAGTCCGGCCGCATCACGGTGGTCCTGGGTGTGGCCGATTTGATCAATGGCGGTCACACCGGGCAGTACGGCACCGGCCGCCGCGCGACCGGCCTCACCGTTGCGCAGTAGGCCCAAGCCCCCTGCGGACGATGCGGACGATGCTGGGCGTGTCAGCGACGAGGTGCTGCAGGGTTTGTTAGGGTGGTTTTCCGTGGGTCGGCAGGCCCAAAGCTGGACAACAGCCCTCACCAGAGGCTAGCCCTGCGCCGTATTCACGGAGGTCGCCACATTGCGCAAGCATCCGCAGACCGCCACCAAGCATCTCTTCGTCAGCGGTGGGGTTGTCTCGTCACTCGGTAAGGGCTTGACCGCGAGCAGCCTGGGGCAGTTACTGACCGCGCGCGGGCTGCGGGTGACGATGCAGAAGCTGGATCCCTACCTCAACGTCGATCCGGGCACGATGAACCCGTTCCAGCACGGCGAGGTGTTTGTCACCGAGGACGGCGCCGAAACCGATCTCGACGTGGGCCATTACGAGCGCTTCCTCGACCGCAACCTGCCCGGTTCGGCCAATGTCACCACCGGACAGGTCTATTCGACCGTCATCGCCAAGGAGCGCCGCGGCGAATATCTCGGTGACACTGTCCAGGTGATTCCGCACATCACCGACGAGATCAAGCGTCGTATCCTGGCGATGGCCGAACCGGGACCCGACGGCCACCGGCCAGACGTCGTCATCACCGAGATCGGCGGCACCGTCGGCGATATCGAATCCCAGCCATTCCTCGAGGCCGCGCGCCAGGTGCGCCACGACATCGGCCGCCAGAACGTCTTCTTCCTGCACGTGTCGCTGATCCCGTACCTGGCGCCGTCCGGAGAATTGAAGACCAAGCCCACCCAGCACTCGGTGGCCGCGCTGCGCAGCATAGGTATCACCCCGGACGCGCTGATCCTGCGCTGCGATCGCGACGTGCCAGAGCCGCTGAAAAACAAGATCGCGCTGATGTGTGACGTCGACATCGACGGCATCATTTCCACTCCCGACGCGCCGTCGATCTATGACATCCCGAAGGTTCTGCACCGCGAGGAGTTGGACGCCTACGTCGTGCGGCGGCTCAATCTGCCGTTCCGCGACGTCGACTGGACCGAGTGGGACGACCTGCTGCGCCGGGTGCACGATCCGCAAGAAACTGTGCGAATTGCGTTGGTGGGCAAGTATATCGACCTTTCGGACGCCTATCTGTCGGTGAGCGAGGCGCTGCGCGCGGCCGGCTTCAAACATCGGGCCAAGGTCGAGATCCGCTGGGTGGGCTCCGACGACTGTGAGACCGCACACGGAGCGGCCGCGGTGCTCGACGACGTCCACGGCGTGCTGATCCCCGGCGGATTCGGCATCCGTGGCATCGAAGGCAAGATCGGCGCCGTTTCGTATGCCCGGTCGCGCGGATTGCCGATCCTGGGACTGTGCCTGGGCATGCAATGCATCGTGATCGAAGCTGCCCGGTCGGTCGGTTTGACCGGTGCCAACTCCGCAGAGTTCGACCCAGACACCACCGATCCCGTCATCTCGACGATGGCCGACCAGAAGGAAATCGTCGCCGGCGAAGCCGACCTCGGCGGCACCATGCGCCTGGGCGCCTACCCGGCCGTGCTCGAGCCGGGTTCCATTGTCGCCCAGGCATATCAGGCGACAGAGGTATCCGAGCGGCACCGGCATCGCTACGAGGTCAACAATGCTTACCGCGACCGGATCGCCGAGAGCGGCCTGAAGTTCTCCGGCACCTCTCCCGACGGGCACCTGGTCGAGTTCGTCGAATATCCGCCGGAGATGCACCCGTTCGTGGTCGGCACCCAGGCCCATCCCGAGCTCAAGAGCCGGCCGACCCGACCGCATCCGCTGTTCGCCGGCTTTATCGGCGCGGCGATCGAGTACAAGGCGGGCGAACGGCTGTCTCTGGAGATGCCCGAGCAACGCGTCGACGGCAGCGAACACCACGAGAACGCAGAGCCATCGCTGCCTGAGCCCGAACCCGTTGCTCGTGGGTGAGCACATCTTCGAGACGACCTCGTCCGAGACGCTGCATACCGGAAAGATTTTCGCGTTGCGGGCCGACCGCGTCCGGATGCCGAGCGGGCAGGTCGTGACGCGGGAGGTCGTCGAGAATTACGGCGCGGTGGCTATTGTGGCCATGGACGATGCCGGCCGGGTTGCGCTGGTGTACCAGTACCGCCATCCCTTCGGCCGGCGCCTGTGGGAGCTGCCCGCGGGGCTCCTCGACGTCGACGGCGAGGCCCCGCATGTGAGCGCCGCCCGCGAATTGCGCGAGGAGGTCGGCCTGGCGGCCGAGAACTGGCAGCTGTTGGTCGATCTCGATTCCGCACCGGGTTTCAGCGACGAGTCGGTGCGGGTGTTTTTGGCCACCAGCGTGCGTGAGATCGAACGGCCCGAGGCGCACGACGAGGAAGCCGATATGACAATGGAATGGGTCTCCCTCGCCGACGCCGTACGCCGGGTTTTCAGTGGCGAGATCGTCAATTCTCTTGCAGTGAGCGGACTTTTGGCGGCACACGCGGTTGTCGGGGGAATCGCGGCGGCGCGTCCGGTCGACACACCGTGGATCGACCGGTCGACAGCATTCCGGGCCCGCAAGGAGGCCGAGCGGTGACGACGCTGGCACCGCCGCTGGAAAGCCAACTGCAGGGATACCTCGATCACCTGACCATCGAACGCGGCGTCGCGGCCAACACGTTGAGTTCCTATCGTCGGGATCTGCGGCGGTATTTCGATCACCTCACTACCCGCGGCGTCGACGACCTGGCCAAGGTCAGCGAGAACGACGTGAGCGAATTCCTGATGGCGCTGCGCCGCGGCAATCCCGACAACGGCGTCGCGCCCCTGTCCGCGGTGTCGGCAGCGCGGACCCTGATCGCCGTGCGCGGGCTACATCGATTCGCCGCGGCCGAGGGTCTCGCCGAATTCGACGTCGCGCAGGCGGTCAAGCCGCCGACACCGAGTCGGCGGCTGCCCAAGAGCCTCAGCCTCGATCAGGTGCTTGCGCTGCTGGCCGGCGCCGGCGGCGACAGCCCCTCCGATGGCCCGTTGACGTTGCGTAACCGTGCGCTGCTCGAACTGCTGTACTCGACCGGCGCGCGGATTTCCGAAGCGGTCGGCCTCGATCTGGACGACGTCGACACCCAGGCGCGGTCGGTGCTGTTGCGCGGGAAGGGCGGCAAGCAGCGACTGGTGCCGATCGGCCGGCCCGCGGTGCAGGCGTTGGACGCCTACCTGGTGCGGGGCCGATCCGAGTTGGCGCGCCGCGGACGCGGCACTCCCGCGATCTTCCTCAACGCCCGCGGTGGCCGGCTGTCGCGGCAAAGCGCATGGCAGGTGCTGCAGGACGCCGCCGAACGGGCGGGCATCAGCTCGGGGGTATCGCCGCACACGATGCGGCACTCCTTCGCGACGCACCTGCTGGAGGGTGGCGCCGACGTCCGCGTGGTCCAGGAGTTGCTCGGCCATGCCTCGGTGACCACCACGCAGATCTACACCATGGTCACCGTGCACGCGCTGCGCGAAGTCTGGGCCGAGGCCCACCCGCGGGCGCGTTAGCCGCCAGTTCAGCGCCATCCCTCAATCGCGAGCGTGCGTGTCTGTACGTCGACACGCCGCCGATGCCGTAAATCTGTGCACGCTCGCGCCCGACTCTCAGAACGACCACCGCAAGAAGGGAATGCGCCGCCTCAGACCCATGAGCGCCCCCTAGCTCGCGGGGCCACCCGCCGGCGCTGCCAAATTCGCTGGTGACGTTGTTGCGGGTCTGCCGGCGGCAGCGCTGGTAACCGTTAGACTCATCTGCCATGCCCGCCGTTGCCCGACCTACCGCGCTTGGGGCAGCGCCATGACCGAGGATGCTGACGCGGGCAGCGAGATCGGCCTGACCGGGCGCGCAGCGCGCCCAATCCCCGAGCCCAAGCCGCGCACGTCGCACGGACCCGCCAAAGTCATCGCGATGTGCAACCAGAAGGGCGGCGTCGGCAAGACCACCTCGACCATCAACCTGGGCGCTGCGCTCGCCGAATACGGCCGCCGGGTGTTGCTGGTGGACCTGGACCCGCAGGGTGCGCTGTCCGCCGGCCTGGGTGTGCCGCACTACGAGCTGGAACACACCGTCCACAACCTGCTGATCGAGCCGCGGGTGTCGCTGGACCATGTGCTGATGCACACCCGGGTCAAGAACCTGGACCTGGTGCCCAGCAACATCGACCTGTCCGCGGCCGAGATCCAGCTCGTCAACGAGGTGGGCCGCGAGCAGACACTGTCCCGCGCGCTACATCCCGTGCTGGACCGCTACGACTATGTCCTGATCGACTGCCAGCCATCGCTGGGCTTGCTCACTGTCAACGGCCTGGCTTGCTCCGACGGCGTCATCATCCCGACCGAATGTGAGTTCTTCTCGCTGC
>NZ_JBYCLD010000466.1:0-5381 GCF_057473725.1 Mycobacterium sp. TH-M11
GCGACGTTGATGATGTGCCCGTCGCCGCGCTGCAGCATTCCGGGCGCAATGCCGCGGATCAGCCGCAGTGGTGAGTAGTAGTTGAGCACCATGGTCCGCTCGACGTCGTGCCAGCGATCCAGCGACTCGGCCAGCGGCCGGCGGATCGACCGCCCGGCGTTGTTGACCAGGATGTCCACTCCGCCGAAACGCTTCTCGACGTCGGCGACCAGGGCGTCGACCGCGTCGAGGTCGGACAGATCGCAGGGGATCGCGATCGCGTCGCCGCCGTTGGCGGTGATCCGGCCGACGACCTCGTCGAGCAGATCCTGGCGCCGCGCCACCGCCACCACGGTCGCGCCGCGGCGGGCGAACTGCTCGGCGGCGCATTCGCCGATCCCGGACGAGGCCCCGGTGAGCACGACGCGCTTGCCGGCCAGGTCGATTTTCGTAGCTCCCGGGTTGGGCAGCAGACGTGGCAACAGCGGTGGGCGCATCGAGTTCAACGTGATCTGTTCGGCCAGTCGTCGAAGCGGGTTCTTACTCACGGTCGGAAGTCTAGGCCGCGCCCCGGGGGCTCGACGGTGACGCGGGCGTCACGCTCGGACTTCACCGTGACGCCAGCGTCACGCTCGACCAGCGCCGACTAAAAGTAGCGGGGAAACGGACTCCAGTCCGGCGGCCGTTTCTCCAGGAACGCGTCGCGGCCCTCGACCGCCTCGTCGGTCATGTAGGCCAGCCGGGTGGCTTCGCCGGCGAACAGTTGCTGACCCACCAGCCCGTCGTCGAGCAGGTTGAAGGCGTACTTCAGCATCCGTTGCGCCTGAGGCGATTTCGCGTTGATCTCGGCCGCCCACTGAATGGCCTCGGTCTCCAGCTCGGCGTGGTCGACGACGGCGTTGACCGCGCCCATCTGATGCATCTGCTCGGCGGTGTAGGGCCGGCCCAAAAAGAAGACCTCGCGGGCGAATTTCTGGCCGACCTGACGGGCCAGGTAGGCGCTGCCGTAGCCGCCGTCGAAGCTGCCGACGTCGGCGTCGGTCTGCTTGAAGCGGGCGTGCTCGCGACTGGCCAGAGTGAGGTCGCAGACCACGTGCAGGCTGTGTCCGCCGCCCGCGGCCCAGCCGTTGACCAGGCAGATCACCACCTTGGGCATGAACCGGATCAGCCGCTGCACCTCGAGGATGTGCAGCCTTCCGGCCCGGGCGGCGTCGACGGTGTCGCTGGTGTCGCCGGACGCGTACTGGTAGCCGCTGCGGCCGCGGATGCGCTGATCGCCGCCCGAGCAGAACGCCCAGCCGCCGTCCTTCGGCGACGGGCCGTTGCCGGTCAGTAACACCACTCCGACGTCGGGCCACATCCGGGCGTGGTCGAGCACGCGGTAGAGCTCGTCGACGGTGTGCGGGCGAAATGCGTTGCGCACCTCGGGCCGGTTGAACGCCACCCGGACGGTCGCATCGGTGACGTGGCGGTGGTAGGTGATGTCGGCCAGATCGGCGAACCCGTCGACCGGAGTCCAGTGTTCAGTGTGAAAAGGGTTGTCAGTCAAGGCTATTAAGTTCCGTCCAGTCGAAACACCGTGCAGCGTCTGCTACCGCCTATACGGCGACGGTACCCGTCGCATCGGGGAGCGCTTTGGCAAGGCTATGTTTCCTGGCGGTCGAGCGTTGGGTTCTCTAACGTGTGCCCGGTGTCCACCGAGTTCCATCCGCACGAGCCCCACCGGGGGTCGGTTTCCGCACGACTGAATTGGCTGCGCGCGGGGGTGCTGGGTGCCAACGACGGGATCGTGTCAACGGCCGGCATCGTCGTCGGAGTCGCCGCGGCGACCGTGGCGCGGGGCCCGATCATGACGGCGGGAATCGCCGGCCTGGCGGCCGGCGCGGTGTCGATGGCGCTGGGCGAATACGTCTCGGTCAGCGCGCAGCGCGACACCGAAGAGGCGCTGTTGCGCCAGGAACGTTACGAGCTTCGTACGGACCCCAGCGCCGAGTTGGACGAACTCGCCGAACTGTATGAAGCCAAAGGTTTGTCAGCCGCGACCGCGCGTACGGTCGCCGAGGAACTCACCGATCACGATCCGTTCGCCGCACACGCCGAGGCGGAACTGGGCTTGGATCCCTCCGAACTGACCAACCCGTGGCAGGCGGCGCTGTCCTCGTCCTTGTCGTTCAGCATCGGTGCGCTGCTACCGCTAATCGCCATCCTGGTCGCACCCGTTGCGCTGCGAATACCGATCACCGTCGCGGCGGTGCTGCTGGCGCTGGTGGTCACCGGGTTGGTGTCGGCGCGCCTGGGCGGGGCGCCGAAACACCGCGCGGTGTTACGCAACTTCGTCGGCGGGGGCTTGGCGCTGGCGATCACCTACGTGATCGGTCATCTGGTCGGCGCGGCGATCGGCTGACCACTAATCCTGTTCGACGAACCCCTCGATGCCGTCCGGCATGGCGCTGGTCCCGGGCGCGGTGACGGCGTCCAAGCGGGCCAGCACGTCGGCGCCCAGCACGACGCCGCCGGCGCCGAGGTTCTCCTCGAGGTGGGCGATCGACCGCGTTCCCGGAATCAACAACGTCGTGGGCGCATGCGCCAGCAGCCAGGCCAGCCCCACCTGCGCCGGTAGGACATCGAGTTCACCGGCAATGTCGACCACCACCGGGTTGTCGGCCACCTTGGGGAACCCGGGGAATGCCGAGCCGAGCGGGAAATACGGCACCCAGGCGATGTTCTCGGCGGTGCAGACATCGAGCATCGCCTCTTGCGAGCGGTCCAGCAGGCTGTAGGAGTTCTGTACGCACGCGATGCCGGCGGGCAGTGCGCGTTGCAGGATCTGCAGCGGCACGCTGCTGACGCCGATCGCGCCGATCTTGCCCTCGTCGCGCAGCGCGATCATCTCGGCCAACTGGTCGTCGAGGTCGACGATCTGGTCACCTTCGGCCTGCACTCCCGGCCCGAGGTCCATCCGACGCAGGTTCACCACGGGTATCTGGTCGAGGCCCAGTTGGCTGAGGTCATCCTCGACGGCGGCCCGCAGATCGGCCGGCCGTTGCGCCGGCGCCAGCGGGATCGGGCTGTCGCCGGTGAAGCGGGCGCCGACCTTGCTGACGATCACCAGATCGTCGGGGTAGGGCGCCAGCGCCGCGCGGATCCGGCGGTTCACCTCGCCCGGGCCGTAGAACGATGCGGTGTCGATGTGATCGACGCCCAACTCGACTGCGCGGCGTAGCACGGCGACCGCGTTGTCGACCGACGTCTCGAACAACTGCATGGCGCCGTAGCCGACCCGGGCCACCGAGTGGGTGCCGATGCTGGCCGAGCCGCCGAGTTTTTCGGTCATGGTGCTCCAATCGTGAGACACTGGTAGGAATGCGGAGGTTCCTCCGTTTCATCGACCGTAGCAGAACCGGAGGAGGCTCCGCTTTGGTAGGGACCGGGCGGTCCGACGCTCGCCGCAATCGGGAGAAGCTGCTCGAGGTCGCGACCGCGGCTTTCTCCGCCGCCGACGGGCGGCCGGTGTCGCTGGAATCGATCGCCCGGGACGCCAGAGTGGGGATCGGCACGCTTTACCGCCATTTCCCCAACCGTGAGGCGCTGGTCGAGGCGATCTACCGCAGCGAGCTCGCCGAAGTGGCCGAGGCGGCCGCGACACTGCTCACGCGGCATCCACCCAAAACGGCGCTGCGTCGCTGGATGGATCGCTACGCGAGCTTCGTGGCCGCCAAGCGCGGCATGGCCGCATCGCTGCACGCGATGTTCGACTCCGGCGCCATGCAGCCCAACGACACCCGCGCCAAGATCGCCGGCGCCGTCGACCTGCTGCTGCGGGCCGGTGCCGACGACGGCAGCCTGCGCTCCGACGTTCAGGCCGACGACGTGGTGTCCAGCCTGATCGGCGTCTTCCTGGCTAGCGGTTCACCCGAGCAGACCGGCCGATTGCTCGATCTGTTGGTGGCCGGCATCGCGGCTTAGCCGCGCCTACATCGCGCCGGGTGTTGCGCGTCGCGGTGACGATCGTGCAGCCCGGACGCCGAAACTGCGGCCAGCCGCATACTCGAGCCCGAAACCGCGGCCAGCCGCGTTTTCGCGGCAACAACCTAGCCGACGGCGCGGCCGGCGCCTTCCCAGAACTGCGCGCGGACGGCCTTCTTGTCCGGCTTGCCCAGCCCGGTCAACGGCAGCGCGTCGACGACCACCACGCGCTTGGGTGACTGCACCGAGCCCTTGCGGTCCTTGACCGCGGACTGGACCTCGGCGGTCATCGCTTCGACCGCGGCGTCGTCGCGGGCCGCGTCGTCGCGCAGCACCACCACGGCGGTGACGGCCTCGCCCCACTTGTCGTCCGGCGTGCCGACCACGCAGACCTGCGCCACCGACGGATGCTCGGCGATGACGTCTTCCACTTCGCGGGGAAACACGTTGAAGCCGCCGGTGACGATCATGTCCTTGACCCGGTCGACGATGAAGTAGAAGCCGTCGTCATCCTCGCGGGCCATGTCGCCGGTGTGCAGCCAGCCGTCCTTGAAGGTCTCGGCGGTCGCTTCCGGTAGATGCCAGTAACCGCCCGCCAAAAGCGGCCCGCTGACACAGATCTCGCCGGGTTCGCCCTGCGCGACGGGCTTGCCGTCCTCGCCCAGCAACGCGACGCGGGCGAACAGCGTCGGACGCCCGCAAGACGTCAGCCGCTTCTCGTCGTGGTCGCCCTTGGCCAGGTAGGTGATCGCCATCGGCGCCTCGGACTGCCCGTAGTACTGGGCGAAGATCGGGCCGAACCGCTTGATGGCCTCGGCCAGGCGTACCGGGTTGATCGCCGACGCACCGTAGTACACCGTCTCCAGCGACGACAGATCCCGGGTCTTGGAATCGGGGTGGTCCATCAACGCGTATAGCATCGACGGCACCAGCATGGTGGCCGTAATCTTTTGCTCCTCAATGACTTTGAGCACCTCGGCCGGGTCGAATCGGCCCAGCACCACCATCTCGCCACCCTTGACTACGGTCGGCGTGAAGAACGCGGCGCCGGCGTGCGACAGCGGCGTGCACATCAGGAACCGCGGGTGCTCGGGCCACTCCCATTCGGCCAGCTGGATCGCCGTCATCGTGGCGATGTTCCCGGTGGTGCCGATGACGCCCTTGGGCTTGCCGGTGGTTCCACCGGTGTAGGTCAGGCCGCCGACGTGGCCCGGTGGCAGGTCGGCCACGGTGATCGGCCGCGGCGAGTACTTCGCGGCCTCGGCGTTCAGGTCGACGGCCACATCTTGCAGTTCTTCGGGGACGGGGCCGATGGTCAGGATCTGCTTCAGCGAGTCGACCTTGTCCAGCAGGCCCAATGCGCGCTCGACGAACATCGGAGTGGGGTCGATGATGAGCGCGGTGGCACCGGCATCGGAGAGCACGTAGGCGTGGTC
>NZ_JBYCLD010000467.1:0-2605 GCF_057473725.1 Mycobacterium sp. TH-M11
ACCCGCCGGTCTTGATCATCTCGCGGATGGTCGCCGGCGGCGGAGCGGCCCGCACGGTGCGGTAGGCGGTAACGTCCTCGATCTCCCAGCCCCGCTCGCGCAGCCCTTCGGCCAGCGTCTCGGTGGCGATGTCCGCACGCGGCAGCAACACTCGGTTCACCGGGTCGAAAACATCGTCGTAGGGCGGGAATTCGTCCAGCAGGCCCAGCGAGGACTGCTCGCCGGACGGCACCAGCTCGGGGCTGATCCCGAACGCCCGGACCCGCTCCGCGGTGGCCTCGCCGACGCAGGCGATCTTCACCCCGGAGAACGCCCGTGCGTCCAAACCGAACTCGGCGAACTTCTCCCACACCGCGCGCACCGCGTTGGTCGAGGTGAACACCACCCACTGGTAGCGGCCGTCCACCAAACCCTTGACGGCCCTTTCCATCTGGGCTGGGCTGCGCGGCGGCTCGACGGCGATGGTCGGAACCTCGATCGGTGAGGCGCCGTGCCCGATCAGCCGGTCGCTCATCTCCCCGGCCTGGTCCTTGGTGCGCGGCACCAGAACCGTCCAGCCGTACAGTGCGCGACTCTCCCACCAGTTCAGCTTGGCCCGGTTGCTCACCGTCTTGCCGATGGTCACCACCAGCGGCCCGGCCGAGGTCTCCTGGCCGTTGGGCAGGATGACCGGGTCGATGCTCGCCAGCGCCGACGCCTCCGTCAGGCCGCCGAGGCTGGACTCGATCGAACGCTGCGCACAGGTGGTCCCCGAGGTGGTGACCACGCACGGCGTGCCGTCCGACAGGCCGTACTCGATCAGGGTGCGGGCCGCCTCCGGCAAGTGCGAAGTAGTGGCCTGCAAGATCAGTGGCCCCGGAGCGGCGGCCAGCGCGCCCCAATCCACGTTCGGGTCGCGGACATCGGCCACCGTGTGCGACGAACCGAGCGGCAGACCGGCGTAGGTGGGCACCGCACTGGTGGCGGGCAGGCCCGGAACGATCTCGAATGCAACGTTGGTGCGAGCCACCGCGTTCACCTCGGTGATGACCGCGTCGATCGACAGCGGGTCACCGGCGACCAACCGCACCACGTCGGTGCCCGAGCGCGCCTCGGCCGCCAGGATCTTGGCCACCTCGGCCGGCTCGCCCAGCGCCGGGCGGATGTCGGGGCCGCCCGGAACGGTCGCAGCAGCCTCATCGGCAGCGTCATCGTCGGCGCCACCGGCGCTGCCGGCCGCGTCGTCACTGGCCTTGTCCGTCTTGGGGGCCGGCAGCATCGGACCGGCGATCGGAGGCAGATCCGTGCCGACCAGCGCCAGCACCGCCTCGGGCACATCCGGGTCGATAAACACCAGCGCGGCATGCGTCAGCGCCGTCCGTGCCCGGGTCGTCAGCAGACCTGGGTCGCCGGGACCCGAGCCGACGAAAACGATACGGCCCGGCTTGGGCTTCTGCCCTCGCACGCTCACCTGGCGAGACATTCCGTACTCCCCGTCACTTCTCACTCACTTCCGACGCACGTCTTCACCGTGCGTCCGCCATCAGCTCGCGCGCACCCAACTCGAACAGTTCCGCCGCGACCGACACGCCCAGTTCCCGGGCTCGGTCCGGACTGCCGATGCCGGACGCGCGGATCACGTCGGATCCGTCCAGCGCCGCTACGCAAGCGCGCAGCGACAGCTCATCGAAGACCCGGCCGTCCTCATCGATGGACTCGACCACTTCGGCGATCGCGCCCACCGGTGCGGAACAACCCGCCTCCAGTTCGGCGAGCAGGGTCCGCTCGGCGGTGACCGCCAGGCGGGTGTCGGCGTCGTCCAACTCCGCCAGCAGCTCCGCCAATGCCGTATCACCGGCGCGGCACTCCACCGCCAGTGCCCCTTGGGCCGGAGCCGGCAACATCTGTACCGGTTCCAACGTCTCGGTGACCGCGTCGAGGCGTCCCAGCCGGGCCAGACCCGCCCGGGCTACCACGATGGCGTCGAGTTCGCCGCTGCTTACCCTGTTCAACCTGCTATCTAGGTTGCCTCGTAGGGGGCGAATTTCCAAACCGAGACCCAGTGCTCTAAGCTGTGCTGCCCTTCGCGGCGAAGATGTGCCCACTACGGCACCCGCCGGCAACTCCCCCAACACCAATCCGTCACGCGCCACCAGCGCATCCCGCGCGTCCTCACGAGGCGGATTTGCGGCAAGCAGGAACCGGGAGTCGGCAGCGGTCGGCAGGTCCTTGTGCGAGTGCACGGCAGCATCGACTCGGCCGTCGAGAATGGCCTCGCGCAGCGCAGCGGTGAACACCCCCACGCCGATATCGGCGATAGGCCCGGACGTGACATCCCCGGCCGTGCTGATCACGACCAGTTCAGCGGGCTGTCCAGCAGCCACCAAGGCATCACGGATGGTCCCGGCCTGGGTGGTGGCCAACAAGCTGCCCCGGGTACCGATGCGGATTACGTCACCCAAAACGTCTACCCGGCCGACCCGGTTTCGGCGCTGACATCAAGTCCTCCCGGCACTACTGGCAGCTCGCCGGCGGTCGCGACCGCATCCACGGCGGTCGGATCGAGCTCGAACAGCTCGCGCAGCGCCTCGGCGTAGCTGTCGCCGCCGGGCGAGCTGGCCAGCTG
>NZ_JBYCLD010000468.1:0-7640 GCF_057473725.1 Mycobacterium sp. TH-M11
CCCTGATGGGGTGACGGCCAGGCACCGGCCTGCCCAAAACCGGCCAAGCAAGACCCCCAACCGGGGCTACGGGCCGGCACAGGCCACCACGACGGCCCGCCACGGCACCGGCAGCCCCAAATGGCGCATTGATCAGTGCATCCCTAGGCGCTCGACGTTGGTGAGGTCCCGACACCGGCGCCGATGCGTTGACTTTAGCTTGCCAGTACCCACATAATGATCGCGGCTCGTACGGATGTACGTAATGCGTACGCTACGGTGGTACTTCGTCGGCGAACGCTGGCTTCGCCGAAACCGCCCACCCCCGTAATGGCACACAACGATGGGGGTTTAGACCACGACCCGATGCCCAATAGCAGGAAGGCGGTTGAACCGCGTGATGTCGGAAGAGCGGCCCACGGTGACCGGCTTACTCACACACTTGGCCGAGGTTGACGACCGGGGTGTCTACTTCGAGGAGTCGTTCACCGGCTGGCGCGACCACATCCGCCACGGCGCCGCGATCGGGGCGGCGCTGCGAGAACATCTCGATCCGACACAGCCGCCGCACGTCGGGGTGCTGTTGGAGAACACCCCGTTTTTCTCGGCCCTGCTAAGCGCCGCCGGAATTTGCGGAATCGTGCCAGTGGGCCTCAACCCGGTGCGTCGCGGCGCGGCGCTCGCCCGGGACATACAACACGCCGACTGCCAGCTGGTGCTGGCCGACTCAAAATCGGCCGCGGTGCTGGGCGACATCGCACATATCAACGTCGATTCCGTCGACTGGGCCGACGAGGTGGACGGTTACCGGAATGCCGAGATGCGCTTTATGTCTGCCCAAGCAAGCGACCTATTCATGCTGATATTCACCTCGGGAACCAGCGGGGAACCGAAGGCCGTAAAGTGCAGCCACGGCAAGGTCGCGACTGCCGGTGTGATGATCGCCGACCAGTTTGCGTTGGGCCAAAACGACGTCTGCTACGTGTCGATGCCGTTGTTCCACTCGAATGCTATACTGGTTGGTTGGGCGGTGGCTGCCGCCTGCCGCGGTTCAATTGCATTGCGGCGCAGGTTTTCTGCTTCGCAGTTCTTTGTTGATGTCCGGCGTTACGGCGCCACCTACGCCAGTTACGTCGGTAAACCGTTGTCGTACGTCCTTGCGACTCCCGAGAATCCCGATGACGCAAACCACCCGCTACGCGCCGTGTACGGCAATGAGGGCGCACCCGCCGATATCGAAGGCTTCGCCCGCAGATTCGGCTGTGTCGTCGTCGACGGGTACGGCTCCACAGAGGGTGGGGTAGCGATCAGCCGCACGCCGGACACTCCTGCGGGCGCTCTTGGCCCGCTACCCGCGGGTGTTGACATCATCGATGTCGACACGGGCCAAAGCTGCCCACCTGACCGGACCGGCGAACTGGTGAACATCGACGGGCCGGGCGGCTTCGAGGGTTACTACAATGACCCGCTTGCCGAATCGGAGCGGATGGCGGGCGGCGTCTACCACACCGGTGATCTGGCCTACCGCGATGCGGATGGATACGTGTACTTCGCTGGTCGGCTGGGCGATTGGTTGCGGGTCGACGGCGAAAACCTTGGTACAGCGCCCATCGAGCGGGTCCTGCTACGGTACCCAGGGGTGACCGAGGCCGCGGTGTACGCGGTGCCCGATCCGGTGGTGGGTGATCAGGTAATGGCCGCGTTGGTGATGGACCCGGCCATCGAGTTTGACGTCAATGAATTCCGGCTGTTCCTCGCCAATCAGCTAGACCTAGGGCCGAAGCAGTGGCCGTCCTACGTCCGGATCAGCACGGCACTGCCGCGGACCGCTACGTTCAAGGTGTTAAAGCGTGAGCTGTCGGCCGAAGCCGTCGACTGCTCCGATCCGGTGTGGCAGATAAAGGGTCGGCGCATTCGTGCGGAGTGACCGTAAGGTCTGACAGACTTGAGGCGTTTCAACCGGTCCGACCCAACTTAACACTCCACTTGCCGCCGTCGAAGCCGGAAAAGACTCACTTTTCGACGAGAAGGCTCTTGGTTAGCATCGAACCGAGAGAGGCGCGTGGTCCAGAAGGCTTGCCCTATGTGGAGGGCGGGATCGGCATGGCCCGCGTGAGTGTGGTCACCTGACTTGGCCCCACTTTGGTCGGTGTTCTTTTCTACTGGAATCGACGGGTGTAATTCGTCGGTTGCATAACACCCGTTCGCATCTGGCATGCCCCCGGTGAATGAGTCCGTCTTGTTTTAGAGTCCTGTGGCCCGAAGTGGGGGCGGAAGGGACGATGAATCACATGGCTGGGCGGAAGAAGCATTCTGCTGAGGACATCGTGCGTAAGCTGCGCCGCGCTGACGAACTTGCCGCAGCGGGCAAGACGAACGAGGAGATCGCTGCGGAGCTGGAGGTGTCGGCGGCGACGCTGTACAACTGGCGACGCAGCTATGGCGGCATGGACGTGGACGCGGCCAAGGAGCGGCGGGAACGGAACCTGTCAACCTGAATGAGGCACCGTTGCGCGGTATTTACAAAGCATCCTCCTCTGGTTGGTCGGGGCGGTTTATCCACGAGGTTTCGGGGATCTGGGGTGGTTCGGGCGGTTTGCGGACGAACCGTTCGGGGTGTGCGGCGTAGGCAGCGTCGAGGACGCCGGCGCGCTTGTCGCGGATTGCCTCTGCGAGGCCGTAGTGGACGTCAGCGGCGGTATGCAGGCCCAGCCCGCTGTGGCGATGTTCATCGTTGTACCAAGCGAAGAAGACCTGGCAGTGTCTTCGGGCGTCTTCGATCGAGCCGAACCGGCCGGGGAAGTCGGGCCGGTATTTCAGCGTCTTGAACTGGGCCTCCGAAAACGGATTGTCGTTGGAGACGTGCGGCCGCGAATGTGACTGGGTGACAACGCGATCGGCGAGCAAGAACGCAACTGGCTTGCTGGTCATGGAACTACCGCGGTCGGCGTGGATGGTCAACTGGTCACGGTCGATGCCTTGCTTGGCGCAGGTCTGGCGGATCAGCACCTCGGCCAGCGCCGCCGATTCGCGGCTGGCGACCATCCAGCCAACGACGTAGCGGGAAAAGATGTCCAAGATCACATACAGGTAGTAATAGGTCCACTTCGCTGGGCCACGCAATTTCGTGATATCCCACGACCACACAGCATTTGGCTCGTTCGCGACCAGTTCGGGTTTCACCTTCGCCGGATGGGTGGCCTGGGCGCGGCGCTCACGCACCTCGCCGGCTTGGCGCAGCAGCCGGTAGAAGGTCGACTGCGAGCCCAGGTAGACACCTTCGTCGAGCAAGGTGGCCCACACCTCAGCCGGCGCGACGTCGGCGAACCGGTCGCTGTGCAGCGTATCGAGGATGGCCTGCTGCTCGGCAGCGGTCAGCGCCCGCAGCTGGTGGCGTTGGCGGTGCGGGATGGGCTCTGGCCGTGCCGGTGGCGGGCTTTGCCGGTGGCGCCGGTAGTAGTGGCCTGCGCGGTACCCACTGCTTCGCAGGCGGCCCGCACGCCCAGTTGCGGTGCCAACTCCATGACGGCCTGATCAGTCATGGTGTCGACCTCGGATCGGTATCCGCGCTCTCGGAGAGAGTCTCCAAGAGCGCGTGCAGTTTTGCCTGGACGTCCACCACGGCGCGGGTCTTGGCCAGCTCCTGCTCCAGTCGCTGCTTTTCGGCTTGCAGGCGGGCGATCTGCTCGGCGGCCGGATCACGGCGCTTGCGCCCGCGTGGGGCGGCCAGTCCCGCCAACGCGCCGGCGTCGCGGGCTTTGCGCCACTCAGTGATGTGGCTGGAGTACAGCCCCTCACGGCGCAGCACCGCGCCCTTCTCACCCTCGGGTGCCGCGTCGTAGGCAGCGAGTACCTCCAGCTTGTACTTGGCGGTGAACGTCCGCCGCCGGGCGCGTTCGGGCACCTCCGGGTCGGGGCGTTGCGTTGCATCGTCAGCCACCCCACCAGGATCTTCGATCCCGGTCGCTCGGGCCAACGTCGTCACCTTGTTCGTCATTTCGGGGAGCCTCTCCATCCCCGCCCTCGAGTCACTAAATGTCAGGGGGCGGGTGCCTCAACCCAGGCTGACAGAGAGGGGAATTGCGTGAACAGAATGCCAGGCTCAAGCGGCTTTTGGCCGAAGCTGAGCTAGAAAAGGACGCTTTGCGCGAGGTGGCCAAGGGAAAATTTTGAGCCCGGCCGCCAAGCGCCGTGCCGTGGACATGCTCAAAGAGGTTCGGGGCATGTCCGAGCGGCTGGCGTGCACAGCGGTCGGGCTCGCCCGTTCCACCTATCGCAGGACCCCGGTTGCGCTGACACCGGATGATCCCGACGCTGATCTGCGGCGATGGCTGCGCACCTACTCCACTGCCCATCAGTGTCATGGGTTTCGGCGGGCCTGGGCCGCGCTGCGCCATGATGAGCACCCGCGGTGTGAACAAGAAGAAGGTGCACCGCTTGTGGAAGGAAAAGGGCCTACAGCGGCGCGTGCACAGTCCACGCAAGCGGGCTGGCATGTCGTCGGCGCCGGAAGTGGTTACTGATGCCCTGAAGGTGGTGTGAGCGTTGGATTTCCAGTTTGATTCCACCATCGACGGCAAGGTCGTCAAGATCGCGTCGATGCTCGATGAGCACACCCGTGAATCGCTGCTGAACATCGTGGAGCGCTCGATCACCGCCGAACGTCTGATCGCCGAACTGCGCACGTGTTTCGCTGCGGCCGGCGGGGCCTCCGCTAGGGCGTGTCCCATAACCGTTTGAGCCAGGCGACGATCGCGTTGAGGACAACGCCGCCGCGGTAGTTGAGGTTGTGCTTGTCGTATCGTGTGGCGATTCCGCGCCATTGCTTGCAGCGTTGAAATCCGCGTTCAACGACGTTGCGGCCCTTGTAGTCCTCGGCATCAAAGACTGGTGGGCGCCCGCCGTTTTTTCCTCGGCGCCGGCGGTTGGCGATCTGGTCATCGGGCTGCGGGATCACCGCTGTGATGCCCTTACTACGCAACAGTTCGCGGATGGCTTTCGACGAGTATGCCTTGTCGCCGCGAACTTTGTCCGGACGCGTACGCGGGCGACCCGGTTTGCTGCTGGCCACCTTCAGGTGGCCCATCAGGATCGGAAACATCGGGGCGTCGCCGGCCTGGCCGGGCGCAGTCAGGACTACCAGAGGCATCCCTGCCCCATCGACGAGGTGATGGATTTTGGTGCTCAGCCCGCCGCGGGAACGGCCAATGCCGTGGTCAGCCGGCTCTTCGGACAAATTCTTGTAATTCGACGGTGCCCCCTGTGTCGCGCGGGAGGTTCGTGGCGTGCTGATGCGCCCGGTTGACCGTGGAATCGACACTGACCGCCCAGTCGATCAGATCGGCGTCGGCGGCGACGCTGAGCACTGCAGCCAAGATCGCGTCCCACGTGCCGTCTTTGCTGTACTGGTCATGACGGCGCCACGCGGTTTTCCACGCGCCAAATTGCTCGGGCAGATCGCGCCACGGCGAGCCGGTCCTATACCGCCAGATAATCGCCTCGACCACCGTGCGGTGGTCACGAAACGGCCTGCCGCCCTTGGCCGAAGCCACTGGCATCAACGGCTCAACCAGAGCCCACATCTCATCGGACAACACCTGCAACCGCGACATCCAACGAACACTGCCACGCAACTCACCAAACGGTTACGGGACACGCCCTAGTGCTGCGCATGGACAACGGGCCGGAGCTGATTGGTCATGTCCACTGGAGTGGTGTAAGAGTGCGTTCGATCGCGTGACCCTTCGTGGGACAGTCTAGGTGGTCAGGGCTGGGGTGTCGTCGGTTTGCTGGGGGCTGGGTTGGTCGGTGCTGGTCGCGGCTGCGCGGGCGCGGGTGAGCACGTCTAGGCCCAGGTAGCGGCGGCCTTCGATCCATTCGTCGTGTTGTTCGGCGAGCACGGCCCCGACGAGGCGGATGATCGATGCCCGGTCGGGAAAGATGCCCACGACGTCGGTTCGCCGCCGGATTTCTCGGTTGAGGCGCTCGATCGTTATCTGTAGTCCGGTGGTCGGGCAGGGCTGTGATCTGCTGGTTTGCGGTGTGGACGATGTCCGCGACGTGCTCTTTGCGCTCGGCTGTCGGCCGGTCAGCAGGGATCGATTGTTATCGAATCGCGATGTCGGGCGGGTCGTTTGCGGGTGTCGTCGCGGGCTTGTCCGAGAGCATGGGCGAGTTGGTGACGCAGTCGCTGATTCTGTTCGGCGAGTTCACGGTTGCGGCGAAGAGCGACGTCGAGGCGCCGGCGCAGGGAGTCTTCGGTGGCGCGTTGCCGGGCCGGCGGAACCTGGTCGTGTTGGGGGCGGCGTAGCGCACGGATGCGGTTGATCTCGTCTTTGAGGTCGGGCTGGGTGTAGAGCCAGGACCGGGAGACACCGGCGTGGTCGGCGACGGCTTCGAAGCTGATCTTGGTTCCGGCGCGGTCGAGTTCGTGCAGGGCGGCGATGGCTTTTGCCCGGGTGATCTCGTGACGCTGCTTGGCTGCGGTGACGATGTGAATGCTGTTGTCAGCTCGCATGTTCGGCCGCCTTCGGATCGGTGGGAGTGTCGAGCGAGGTGATGATGGCGTCGAGGTTGCCCAACACCTGACGGTTCATCTCGGCCAGCCGTTTGTGTCCGCGCGCTTCTGCCGCTGTGATCAGTTGGAGTGTCTGCTCGCGTTGGGTCCGATGTTGCGGCAGGAACTCCTGAGTGGTCAGGAACATGGGGCAGGTCAGGCAGGCGTTGGCGTGTGGGCAGCTCTGCTGGACGGGCAGACCGCAGTAGCCGTTGGGCAGGGCTTGGGTGGCGCGACCGAGGCGTTGTTTTGCCCAAGCGGCGTCGGCGAGCGGTCCGTCCGGGTCGAGGTTGACCTCACGGCCGTGGTTGTCGACTTTGCGGGCGGCTTCCCAGGCTCGGCGGACGGTGGTGTCGTGCAGGCGAGCGTAGTGGGCGGTCATCTGCGGTGAGTCGTGGTCGAGGATGCGGCGCACGACCTCTTGGGGAACGTCGCGGTTGATCAGGCGGGTGCCGAGCGTGTGGCGCCACTGGTGCGGCGTCAAATGCACCGGGTGGCTGTGCTCGTCGCGGATGTCACAGGCTGCGAGCCATCGGTGCAGCGCCTCGCGGTAGGTCGGGATTGCCAGGGGGACTTGCCCGTCGATGTTCTTGGTGGGGCGCGGGAACAGCAGTGCAGTGCCGCCGGGCCAGCGTTCGGAGACGAGGCGGCGTTGGTGGCCGATCATGTCCACGAGGTCCGGGGCGATTGGAACAAGGGCGTCCCGCTTCATCTTGTGGTTGAAGTAGCGCAGATAGGGTGCCCCGTCGGCGTCTGTGGTGACGCAGTCGCCGCGCAACCGCAGGGCGTCGGTGATCCGCAGTCCGCAACGCATCAGGATGACGGTGATCAGTCGATAGACGGGATTGTTGAACCGGTCGAGGTTGTCGCGGTGTTCGAGCTGGGTCATGACGTGTTCGGCTAACGCTCTGGGCAGGTGTTCGCCGCGCTTCGGGTGGTCCTCGGCGAAGAACATCGCCGTGGCGGGAAGCCCTGTGGCCCAACAATGTTGGCGGATCGCGGCAAAGAACCCATTGAGCAGGCCGATGTGGGCGCCCCGCCGCTGTGGGCTGTATTCCCGGTTCAGGTGGGCCAGGTAGCGTTCGAGTAGTTCCCGGTCGATTCG
>NZ_JBYCLD010000469.1:0-4874 GCF_057473725.1 Mycobacterium sp. TH-M11
CCGATCTCCTCCTTGAACCGCGAGATCAACAGCAGGTTGTAGTCCGAGCCCACCGCCAGCAACAGAATGACGGCCAGGGCCAACACGATCCAGTACAGATGGATGCCGAACAGGTACTGCCATACCAGCACCGACAGCCCGAACGAGGCGCCCAGCGAAAGCGCAACGGTGCCCACGATGACGATCGCGGCGACCAGGCTGCGGGTGATGATCATCATGATCAGCAGAATCAGGCTCAGCGCAGCGATCCCGGCGATCAGCAGGTCGTATTTGGCGGCGTCGGCGATGTCCTTGTAGGTCGAGGCGGTGCCGGCGAGGTAGATGTGCGAACCCTGCAGCGGGGTCCCTTTGACCGCTTCCTTGGCGGCGTTGCGAATCGAGTCGATGTGCGCGATGCCCTCCGGGGTAGCCGGGTCGCCCTCGTGGGTGATGATCATCTGCGCCGCTTTGCCGTCCGGCGACATGAACAGTTTCATGCCGCGTTTGAATTCGGCGTTGTCGAACGCTTCCGGCGGCAGGTAGAACGAGTCGTCGTTCTTGGCTTCGTCGAAGGCCTGGCCCATGGCGGCCGGGTTGTCGTTGGCCGCGGCGGACTGGTCGCTGATCCCGGAGTTGGTGGCGTAGTTGTTCAGCGCCAGGTCGCGGTTGACCCGTTGGCTTTCGATCTGGGACGGGATCAGTTCCACCAGCTGTGGTTGCAGGGCGTCCAATTGGTCGAAGGCCGTGGTGAGCTGTTCGAGCTTTTCGCTGAGCTTGTCGATGCCGTCCTGCAGGTCGAACACGTTGCGCAGCGCCGCGCACACGGGGATGTCGAAGCAGTGCGGTTCCCAGTAGAAGTAACTGCGAATCGGCCGGAAGAAGTCGTCGAAGTTCGCGATCTGGTCACGCAGGTCGTTGGTGAGGGCGACGGTGTCGTGAAAGCTCTGGGTCTGGGTGTGGGTGGCGTTGGCGAGCTGCTGCTGCAGCGCATATTGCTGTTCCAGTGTGTGGACCGACTTCTCGGCTTCGGCCGCCTGCTTGAGCAGATCGGCCGCCCGGTCCATCTGATACTTCAGATTCTGGGTCTGGGCGACGTTTCCCTGGCCGACCGAAAACGGTATCGACGTGTGCTTCAGCGGCGTGCCCAACGGGCGTGTCATCGACTGCACTTTGGCGATACCCGGCGTGTGGAACACGGCCTTGGCGACTCGCTCCAAGACGAGGAAGGACGCCGGGCTGCGCAGGTCGTGGTCGGACTCGATCATCAGCAGTTCTGGATTGAGCCGGGCCTGCGAGAAATGTCGTTCGGCGGCCGCGTAGCCGATGTTGGCCGGGGCACGATCCGGCATGTAGAGACGGGCGTCGTAGCTGGTCTTGTAGCCCGGCAGGGCAAGCAGCCCGATCAGGGCCACGCCGCACGCCACCACCAGGATCGGCCCGGGCCACCGGACGATGGCGGCACCGATCCGGCGCCAGCCGCGGGTCCGCATCGCCCGGGTGGGCTCGAAGAATCCGAACCGGCTGCACAGCGTGAGCACCGCCGACGTCAGGGTGAGCGCGGCGATCAGCGCGACGAAAATGCCGATGGCGGCGGGCAGCCCCAGGGTGTGGAAGTAGGGCAGCCGGGTGAAGGTCAGGCAGTACACGGCACCGGCAATGGTCAGGCCCGAGCCGATCACGACGTGGGCGGTGCCGCGGTACATGGTGTAGAACGCCGTCTCGCGATCTTCACCGGCCGCGCGCGCCTCCTGGTAGCGGCTGATGATGAAGATCGCGTAGTCGGTTCCCGCGGCGATCGCGAGCAGGGTCAACAGATTCGTTGAGTACGTTGATAGTCCGATGATCTCGCGGTAGCCGAGGAAGGCGACGAATCCACGCGCGGCAGCCATCTCGATGGCGACAGTGAGCAGCGCGAGCACGGTGGTGCCGACCGAGCGGTAGACCGCGAACAGCATGAGCGCGATCACCAGGAAGGTGATCGCGGTGACCTTGTTGGTGCCCTCGCTGCCGACCGAGAACTGGTCGGCAACCAGCGGGGCGGCGCCCGTCACATACGCGTGCACGCCGGGCGGCGCCGGCGTGTGTTCGACGATGTCGCGGACGGCGGCCACCGACTCATTGGCCAACGTCTCGCCCTGGCTTCCGGCCAGAAACACCTGCGCCAGTGCCGCTTTGCCGTCGTTGCTCTGCGAACCGGCGGCGGTCAGCGGATCGCCCCAGAAATCCTGGATGTGCTGGACGTGTCGGGTGTCGTCCTTCAGCTTGCCGACCAGGGTGTCGTAGAACCGGTGCGCGTCGGCGCCGAGCGGCTGATCGCCTTCGATGACGATCATCGCCGCGCTGTCGGTGTCGTACTGCTGGAACACTTTTCCGATGCGCTTCGCCGCCTGGTACGACGGCGCGTCGTGGGAGCTCATCCCCACGTTGTGGGCTTCGGCCACGACCTCCAGTTGCGGCACGAGGCTGTTTGTCACGGCGGCCAGCGCCACCCAGAACAGCACGATCGGCAGCGCCAGGTGGCGGATGGTGCGTGGCCAGAAGGGCCGCTGGCCGGGCCCGCTCATCCGGACTTGTCCAAGCAGTAGATGTAGGCGCTCACGGCGTTCGCGGTCCTCTCGTCCTTGAGCTCGCCGTCGATCACGATGCGACAGCCCAGCGTGTCGCCGTTGCCCTGTGCCCGCAGATCGGCGATGACGGCCGGCTCGGTGGTCGTCGCCTGGTATCTCCAGGGCAGCGGGGCATCGATGACCTGCTGAGGGGCGGCGTTGACATCGAGATAGTTGATGGTGGCGACAGCCCCCGGGGCGCCGAAGACCTCGTTGACGACGTCCTTGGGGTTGAACGGGACGATTTCCTCGGCGCCCTCGCTGCTGGTCGACGTGGTGTCGCCCGAGCCGAAGATGCCGTGCAGTCGATACACGCAGAACGCCGCGACGGCGACTACCGCGAGTGCCACCAAGACCATCCACCCACGCCGGACCAGGGGGAAAAGCGACGGTCTCTGCACCGGAAGCCTCCCGATATCGGTGGGCTGCTCGAATGAAAATTAGCGTACGGTACGGAACCGTACGGTTCAATAGTCTGCGGCACCGCGATCTTGTGCGGGCGACGTCAGCCGAGCCGTCGGGTGAGACCCGGGAGAATCACCTGATCGACGAGGTCCGCCACGGTGCGCGCCGTGGGCATCCGACCCGAGACCAGGGACCGGAAGATCAGATATCCCGGCAACACGTCCCAAAGGTCGTCATCAACGGCGTCGGCGTCGATCTCGCCACGATCGACGGCTTGCCCCAGAATGTGCAGGACCAACGCCTTGCGCTGATCGATGAACTGGTGCTGCATCACCTCGTTCAGCGCGGGATTGCGCGATACCTCCACCAACACGGCACGCATGGTGCCGGCGTGCTGCTCGACCTGTTGGCAGACCAGCTCACCCAGTCGCAACAGATCGCCGCGCAGCGTGCCGGTGTCGGGTGGGGTCGCGGCCTGACGGATGCCCTCGGTGAACGCCGCCAACACCAATTCGGCCTTCGACGGCCAGCGCCGGTAGACCGTGGCCTTACTCGCTCGCGCGGTGGCCGCAACCGCGTCAACCGTCAACCGGTCATAGCCGTTCTCCTGCAGCAGCGCCAAGGTGACTTCTAACAGCTCGACTTCGCGCGGCGACCAGGTTGAGGCGCCGGACAGGTCGAGGTTCGAAGTCACGGCATCAACCATAGAATGCCGCCAACCAGACCTCGCTAAAACGGGGGCGGGTCGTTTGCGGCGGCGATGCGTCTGGCGTGTTCGGCGGCGGCGGCCTCGATCGCCGCGGCGGCGATGCGTTCCTGGTTGTGGCTGCGTTCCAGCCAGATCCGGTAGGCCCGATCTTGATCCCGGGTACGCCGGCGGGTGGGCATCATTACGCCGCGGTCGCCGGTCGGCTTCCAGTCGGGCAGATCCAGCTCGCCGGTGGGGTTGGCTAACTGCGGGAAGTACAGGGCCCCGCCGGGTTTGGTGACATAGGTGTGCCCGGTGGGCGCGGTCCAGATCACCGTGCCGTCAGGTTCTTGACGGTCCCGCCACCCATTAGGCCCGACCCAAAAAGTCTTCAAAAGATGGTGAAGCCGGCACAGCAACTTCAGATTGCTCGGATGCGTCGGACCCAGCGGCCATGGCACGGTGTGGTCGATGTCAGCGACCTCGGCGGGTCGGCCGCATCCGGGAAACCGACACGTCAGATCACGGCAGCGGATGAAGTCCGCCAGCGCCGCTGACGGCCGATACCCCGATTCCGGCGCCGCATCCCGCGGATGACGGATCGTCCGCAGCTTTGCCGATTTGGCGATCGTGCGCACCGCGTCGGCCTGCAGGCCACCGAACCCGGGCACATACCCCGGCACTTCCGAGCGGCCCTCAAGGGTGGCCTGCTCGGCCATCACATGGATCATCACCGCACCCACCGATGCCTCGCCAGTGGCTGCCGGGCAATCCGGCGAACCGCATTCGCACGCCATGATGGCCGCACCCGCCGTCAGTGCCGAGAGGGCATCGGCGCGGCGCTGCTGCTTAGTGCGCGGATCCGCCGGGCACACCGTGCCGGCCAACTCATCGAGCCGATGGTCGAAAGCCAACGCATCGGCGGTGCGCACATCGCCGAAGATCTCCGCCAGCCCCGAATGCTGCGGAGTCACCAGAATGTGACGAGATTGATCCAGGGTGCGGGCTTCACGCACTGCGGCCGGTTCCACCACCTGCACCCAATAGTCGACCGCTTCGACGATCCGGGCTCTCGACCATTTGCCCCACCGGGGCGCATTACGCTCCAGCCACCGATCCATCCGCGGGATCGCATCCGGATCGATCATCAACTCGGTGCGATGCACCACCGCGGCCACCACCTGGTAATCGACCAC
>NZ_JBYCLD010000470.1:0-2942 GCF_057473725.1 Mycobacterium sp. TH-M11
TACAGGCTCTCCAGGATGTGCCGCGCCAGCGCGGCGGTCTCCGACGGCGTCTTGCCAACCTTCACACCAGCGGCCTCGAGGGCTTCCTTCTTGGCCGCTGCGGTGCCCGACGAGCCGGACACGATGGCACCGGCGTGGCCCATCGTCTTGCCTTCGGGTGCGGTGAATCCCGCGACATAACCGACGACCGGCTTGGACACGTTGGCCTTGATGTAGTCGGCGGCGCGCTCCTCGGCGTCGCCACCGATCTCGCCGATCATCACGATGATCTTGGTGTCGGGGTCTTTTTCGAACGCCTCGATCGCGTCGATGTGGGTGGTGCCGATTACCGGGTCACCGCCGATGCCGATCGAGGTGGAGAACCCGAAATCGCGCAGCTCGTACATCATCTGGTAGGTCAGCGTGCCGGACTTGGACACCAGACCGACCGGCCCGGGCCCGGAGATGTTGGCCGGGGTGATACCGACCAGCGCCTGCCCCGGGGTGATGATGCCCGGGCAGTTCGGGCCGATGATCCGCGTCTTGTTGCCCTTGGACTGGTTGTAGGCCCACGCATATGCGCTGTCCTGCACCGGGATTCCCTCGGTGATGACGACCAGCAGCGGGATCTCGGCGTCGATCGCCTCGATGATCGCATCCTTGGCGTAGACCGGCGGCACGAAGATGATCGAGACGTCGGCACCGGTCTTCTCGATCGCCTCTTTGACGCTGCCGAAAACCGGCAGTTCCACCGGCTCGTCGTTGACGTTCTTGTGCGCGACGGTAGTGCCGGCCTTGCGCGCGTTGACGCCGCCGACGATGTGGGTGCCGGCCTTGAGCATCCGGGCGGTGTGCTTGGTGGCCTCGGAGCCGGTGATGCCCTGGACGACGACCTTGTTGTCTTTGGTCAGGAAAATTGCCATGCGGTCATGTCTCCTTATCAGGCGCTGGCCAACTGGGCGGCCTTGTCGGCGGCCTCGTCCATCGTGGGCACCAGCGTCACCAGCGGGTGGTTGGCCTCGGTCAGAATTCGCCGGCCTTCGTCGACGTTGTTGCCGTCAAGACGCACGACGAGCGGCTTGTTGGCCTCGTCGCCGAGCATCTCCAGCGCCTTGACGATCCCGGCGGCAACGGCGTCACACGAGGTGATGCCGCCGAAGACGTTCACGAACACACTCTTGACCTGCGCGTCGCCCAGGATGACGTCCAGTCCCGCGGCCATCACCTCGGCCGATGCGCCACCGCCGATGTCGAGGAAGTTGGCCGGCTTCACCCCGCCGTGCTTCTCGCCGGCGTAGGCGACGACGTCGAGCGTCGACATGACCAGGCCCGCGCCGTTGCCGATGATGCCCACCTGGCCGTCGAGCTTGACGTAGTTGAGGTCATGCTCTTTGGCCTTGAGCTCCAGCGGGTCGGTGGCGTCGCGGTCCTCGAACTCCACATGGCCGGGCTGCCGGAAATCGGCGTTGCCGTCGAGCGTCACCTTGCCGTCCAGCGCCAGGATCTGATTGTCGGGCGTCCGGACCAGCGGGTTGACCTCGACCAGCGTGGCGTCCTCGCCGACGAACACGTCCCACAGCTTGGAGATGGTCACCGCCGCCGCGTCGAGCACCTCGGCCGGCAGGTGGCCCTGCTCGGCGATCGAACGGGCGAACGCGACGTCGACGCCCTTGACGGCGTCGACCGGGACCTTGGCCAGTCGCTCGGGCTTGGTGGCCGCGACCTCTTCGATCTCCATGCCGCCCTCGACCGAGCACATGGCCAGGTAGGTGCGGTTGGCCCGGTCCAGCAGGAAGGAGATGTAGTACTCCTCGGCGATGTCACTGGCCTGCGCGACCAGCAGCTTCTTCACGACGTGGCCCTTGATGTCCAGGCCGAGAATGTTCTTCGCGTGGTTGAAAGCGTCGTCGGGGGTCGCGGCGTACTTCACACCACCGGCCTTGCCTCGTCCACCGGCTTTGACCTGGGCTTTGACCATCACGGGATGCCCGATCTCCGCGGCGATGGCCTTGGCCCCGTCGGCGGTGTCGGTCACCCGGCCGGGTGTGGTGGGGACGTCGTGCTTGGCGAACAGCTCTTTTGCCTGGTACTCGAAAAGATCCATGGGCTCACTTCTGTGTGTCGGCCTAGTTTTTCCGTTTCCACGCGAGCCCGGAGTATTCCGTTGCCCGCTTGCGGGAACTGTATCGAGAGGGGCCAAAGGTTCCATCGTCGGCATCGGCCGATGTGGCAGATCTCACCGATGCCCGGTGGGTGATACAAATCACATTCCCGGCCGGATTTTGGGCTTCGCTTGCCACGCTTCGCGGTCGCCGGTTAACGTCTCAGGGTCCAGATAACGTTATGGTTACGCCTCGAAGGACAAATCACGTTGGCTCAGCAACACTCGACTCTGTCTCCTGCGCGAGGAGAACTCTCCGGGTCGCGCGAGCGCAGGTCGACGCTCCACCCCAACGAAGTCACGGACATCATCCCGTTCAACGAATTCGGGAAGCTTGCCGATTCGGACTTCAGTGACAACTCAGCTTTCGAGAAGGAAGCGCAGGTCCTGAGCGCACCCGAGCTCGATGACCTCGACGACACCGACAACCTTCGCGTCCTGGACCTGATCGGTCCCAGCGTCTCCGAGCATCGCCTGAACCCGCTCGAGCGGGGCCGAATGCGCGCCCGCGGCGGGTTGGAATCGACGGCCACTCACGGCCAGCACCGCAAACAACTCTCCGGAGCCACCCGCGGCCGCGTTTTGATCAGCGCGATGGCCGCCGGCGCCGCCGCAGCGGCCGCACACTCGGCCACCGAGACCCCTCAGCACACCAAAGCCGCGACCGTGCTCGCCGCCCAGACCGCCCAGACCGGCCCGATCACTACCTCCGACGGCGGTATGCAGCTCGTCACCGTGCGGCCGGCTGCCAACGTCGCCGTGCACAACGCCGAATTGGCTCACGGCGTCGCGTTCGCTCAAG
>NZ_JBYCLD010000471.1:0-7218 GCF_057473725.1 Mycobacterium sp. TH-M11
CGACGTCCTCAAGGCGATGCGCGACAAAATTGCCGCAACGTCCGCGTCGATCGAGGAGTGGAAGGCTGTCACCAAGGACGTGAACTTCCCGGATTAGTTCTCCAGGGGCGCTATTCGCGCCGCAGCCGCGACGCTCGATCACAAGTCGTCGCAGGCTTGCGGCGCTATTCGCGCCGCAGCCGCGACTCGACGAAGCGCACCAGTTCTTCCCACTCCCGTACCGCCGCGGCGTACGGGCCGGCGGGTTTGCTCGTCGAGTCGGGGTCCAGGACATAAGCGACCAGCTTGCCCAGTGGCTCGTCGATCGCCAGCGCCTTGTCCACGGTGTTGTCCTCGGAGTAATCCCCGAGGTCGCGCAGGAATTCGACGGCCAGATCGAGTTGTTCGTGGTCGACCGCGTCCGGCCCTCCGGCGAAGTCGTCGGCCAGCCCGCTCAACACGTAGACGTTGTCGTCGGTGATGTGGACGTCCAATGAGCCGTCAGTGGCTGCGGTGCGGATGTCGTCGTAGGTGCTCAGATCGGAGAGATCGTGGTCGTGCTCGTCGGCGAGGTAGCGGGCCAGTGCACGCTCGGAGGCGAACACGCTGATTCTTCCGTTGCGGCCCAGGAAGATCGGGCGATCGTCGAAGTAGCAGCGCAAGGTGTAGAAGGTGCTTGTCCCGGTCATGATCGTAACCGGGTCGATGCCGACCTTCGCCCAGAAGTCCTCGTCACTGCCCAGCACCACTTCGTCGCCGGCCGCCCGGATGGCCGGGGTGTCTTCGGCAGCAACGGTTTCGGGCTCTGCTTCGTCGTCGGGGGTCTCCGACTCGGTGTCAAGCACCTCTTCTTCGAACGGTTCGTCCAACTCCGTCGCAGCGGCCTCCGACGCCGAGCTGTCCACCTCGGGGATGGTCACGATCTTGTCGACGGCGCCGAGCACGTCGTCCCAGCCCCGCCCGACGATATCGGCGATGGCGTGCCAGCGCTTCAGTCCCGCCTTGCCGGTGAAATGGTCGACGCCGCCGCTGAGCGATCCCAGCGTGGGGTTGCCGTTGAAAAACTTCATCACCGCCGGCAATTCGCACACCGATCCGATCGACGAGACGATCGTCAGCACGTTGGCCAGTTGCGCCACCGACTCCTCGGTCGGTTTCTCCGAGACCAAGTCTTCGACTGCGACCAGGTCGAAGTGCTTGTCGTCGGCGGGCTCCAACCGATGGGCGTTGGCCTCGGTCAGCGCCTGCCATGCCGGGTGGTCGACCAGGTCGTTGTCGGAGTTGGTGCGTACGAACGCGACCAGATCGGCCGGGGTCTGAAAGACGTAGAGGTCATCGTCGCGGCCCAGGAACGCCTCCCACTCGTCACCGGCGTCGCGCCAGCGCGGCGCCCACACGGTATAGCGGTCGCCGTCGGTCAGGCTCAAGCGAATAGGCACGAGGTCAGCAGCCATGCGGCTCACAATAGCGACGCTCTACCAGCCGGATCGGGTCAGGCACCCCAGATGTCGGTGATCGCCGGAGCTCTGGTCGCATAGCCGAGCTTGGGCAGCCCGTACATCTGCTCCAGGGTGGACAGCACGTTGTAGTGGCTGATCGGCTGATCGTAGGTGCCGGGGCGGACACCCGCGCCGTAGATCACCGTCGGAATCTGGTTGCGAGCGGTGTTGTCGTCCTCGTCCCAGGTCAGGATCAGCAGGCTGTTGTTGGCCCGCGCCCACGACGCGTATTGCGACAGGTTCTGATACAGCCATCGGTCCCCCTGCGCGATCGACCCGTCGTGCATGTCGTTGTCCAGGTTGGGAATGACCATCGACACGGTCGGCAGGCCGGCGTAGTTCGAGGGGAACGCCGTGAACGGAAGCGACCGCGTAGCGGGGATATTGGTGAAGCTGGCCCAGGGCACGTGCTTGCGCGCGTATTTGCCGGCCCGGCAATCCGCAGACCCCGGGCCGGGCAGGCTTTCGGCGAAGCCCGTGAACGTGTAACCGGCACCGAGCAGTTGCGAGCCGAGGTTGGGCGTGTCGCCCGCGTTCACCGGACAGACGTTGTCGGTGACCAAAGTGTTGCCGGCGAACAACGCGTAGTAGTTGGGTTCGCTGGGATGTGTTTCGGCGAAGGACTGCGCCATCATCGCCCCGCCGGCAGCCAGTTGATTGATGAACGGGGCCGCCTTGTTGCCGATGATGTTGGACTGCGAGCGGTTCTCCTCGACCACGATGACGACGTGAGCGGGGGTCGGGACCGCGGCCGCCGTCATGTCGAACGGCGAACTGAACGGCCGTTGGGTCGGGGCTGGCCACGTCATCACCGCGGTCGCGACGAGCAGCACACCGAAGAGGCTGACCGCTCGATTTCGCCTGCCATCACGACCTGATCGGCGTTGCATGGCCGGAGTATAGAAGCGGTTCGGCCGCGTGCTGGGTGCGCGCGTGTCAGTGTCGTTCGACGTCTTCCTGAGAAAAATTTGCGACTTTGCCGCATGTGGTAGCACGCAGGCCCTACGATTCGGCCACGCCGCAGGTATCGGCGCGCCACCTGCGGGGGAGTGAGGTCTGTCGATGACTGTTGTACGGACTCGTGCGCTGAGTGCGGTGGCCGCGGCGGCGTGCGCCACAGTGCTGAGCATGACACCGGCTTTCCAGCCCGGTTATCGGGCATTGCTGGCCGAGGTCGGTCTGGTCTCCAATGACGGCTACATCATGGGCGGCACCGGAGATCCCACCCCGGACAGCGCTTACCTCAGTTCGGTCGAATCGCTGTACCTCAGCCAGGACAGCGCCTACACCTTCGAACCGGTCGCCACGCCGGAGCAGTTCTGCCCGATCGTGTGCAGTTCCACCGAGCCGGATCTGGGTTTCGGTGAATCGCTCAATCAGGGTGTGGGCGACCTGAACAGCGTGATCGTCCCGGCGTTGCAGGGCGGCAACGACGTCGCGGTGTTGGGCTACTCGCAGAGCGCCACCCTCGCCACCATCGAGATGAACGATCTGCTGGCCAACACGCCGGCCGGAGTGAACCTCAACGACGTGAGCGTGACGCTGCTCGGTGACCCCAACAGTCCGATCGGCGGCATCCTGGACCGCTTCGGATTCCCCGACGGCGTCGGCGCCTTCAGCGTGAGCCCCGAGCCCCAACACGTTCCGTTCCTCGACATCCCGCTGAACCTGGCTGACACCCCGACGACCGGGATCGCGACCGACATCTACACCGGCGAGTACGACGGGTGGGCCGACTTTCCCGAGGACCCCCTCAATCTCTTCGCCGACCTCAACGCCCTGATCGGCATCGGGACGGTGCACCCCTACTATCCGGACCCGACAGCCGGGGTGAACTTGGACACCCCCGCCACGATCGATCTCGGCACCATCGGCAACACCACCTTCTACGACATTCCCGCGCCGCTGCCGACGCTGGCGTTCATGTACGACGGCGGCCCGGCCGGACAGTTCTTCTACGATTCCTTCGCCCCGTTTGCGACCTTGGTCGACGACTGGGGCTACGGCAACCCCGGTGATCCGGGCGCCGGCATCGCCGTCAACGGGGTCGACCCGATCGGTGCTGCCGGTCCTTGGACGGTCGACGCGACCGGCCAACTGGTCGAATCCGGCGTCGCCGGGTTCATCCCGAAGATGGACCCGCTGCAGATGCTCGCCGGCATGGAATATGCCGCGGTGCAGACGTTCGTCGGCCCGGTCGACGACCTGCTGCGCGATGCCGGGCAAGCGTCGCTGCCACAATCGTTCGTCGACTCGCTGTTGTCGGGCTACGACTCGCTGAACAAGCTCGATGCGTCGCTGCTCACTGAGTGGACGTCCATGACGGCGAGCATTCCGTCCATGGCGCCAGATGCGATTTTCAGTGGCGAACCGCTGGTCTCCGGGCAGCCGCTGATCGACCTGGTCGGTTACGGTTTCGACATCTTCAACTTTTTCGGCGCCTGACGCCGAGCCGGGCCCGGCTAAGGTCATCTCCCGTGGATGTGCACGTCGTCGATCACCCGCTGGCCGCGGCGCGGCTGACCATACTGCGCGACGAGCGCACCGGCGCCGCGGCATTTCGCGCCGCGTTGGGCGAGCTGACCACGATGTTGGTTTACGAAGCCGCCCGCGACGCGCCCGGCCAGACGGTTGTGGTGCGCACCCCACTGGCCGAGGCTGCGGGCACCCGGTTGGCCAAACCACCTCTGCTGGTCGCGGTTCTGCGCGCCGGGCTGGGTATGCTCGGTGCGGCGCATGCGCTGTTACCGCAAGCGCGAGTGGGGTTTGTCGGCGTCGCCCGCGACGAGCAGACCGCGTTGCCCGCGCCATATGTGGAATCGCTGCCGGACGAGTTGCACGGCCAGCCGGTGCTGGTCCTGGACCCGATGCTGGCCACCGGCGGTTCGATGAGCCTCACCGTCGGGTTGCTGCAACGCCGCGGCGCGGACGACATCACCGTGGCGTGTGTCGTGGCAGCACCGGAAGGCATTGCGGCGCTAGAGAAGACGGCACCGCGGGCGCGGCTGTTCACTGCCGCCGTCGACGATGGTCTCAACGACCTCGCCTACATCGTGCCCGGCCTCGGCGACGCCGGCGACCGCCAATTCGGGCCGCGCTGAGCTACCAGCGGGTGACAGCGTCGGCGACCTCGTCGCGCAACGCATCGGCGTGGCCTCGGTCGCCAGCGCGGACCTCGATGTAGAACTTGACCTTCGGCTCGGTCCCCGACGGTCGGACGACGACGCGGGCGCTCGTATCGGCATCACCGCCGGTGAAAATCAGCGCGTCAGTTCTCGGCCTCAGATCCGTTGCGGTGAAACCGAAACCGGCGATATCACCGGGCGCTATGGCGCGCAGTCGGCGCATCATCGCAGCGGCCGCATCGGCGTCGGCGACCGGCCGGGACACGGCCGCACCGCTGTGCACCCCGAAGCGGCGGGCCAAATCCTCGAGCGCATCGAGTAGCGAACGCTGCGACTGCTTGAGCGTTGCGACCACCTCGCCGACCAACACTGCGGCGCTGATGCCGTCCTTGTCCCGCACCGCTGCGGGGTCGACGCAGTATCCGATGGCTTCCTCGTAGGCGTACAGCAGCGTGCGCCCCGGCAGCCCGGCATCGGCTCGGGCCAGCCATTTGAAACCGGTCAGCGTCTCGACATGTTGTGCACCCCAGTGCGCGGCGATCGCCGTGAGCATCCGCGACGACACCACGGTGCTGGCGACCACACTCGTGGCCGCGTCGGCCTGCGACAAGATGTAATCGCCAAGTAGCCAGCCGGTTTCGTCGCCAGTAAGCATCCGCCAGCCAGCCGGTGTGGGTACGCCGACAGCGCACCGGTCCGCGTCGGGATCGAGCGCAATGGCGACGTCGGCGCCGATCTGCGCGGCAAGTGCGAGCAGTGCGTCGGTGGCACCTGGTTCTTCGGGGTTGGGAAACTTCACGGTGGGGAAATCGGGGTCGGGAGCAAATTGACTGGCGACGACGTGCACGTCGGTGAAGCCGGCCCGACGAAGCGTTTCGACGGCCACGTCGCCGCCGACACCGTGTAGCGGGGTGAGCGCCAGCCGAATCGGGCCCGCGGTCGAGCGCCGCACCCCCGCGGCCCGTTCTATGTACTGATCGACCAGTGTCGAATCGGTTGGCTCGACCGTGGACCTGGCAATTGTGTCAGCGAATGGTGCTGCAGCCATTGATGTTTCGATTTCACGGTCGGTGGGGGAGATGATCTGGATGCCGCCGTCCAGATACACCTTGTAGCCGTTGTCGGCGGGTGGATTGTGCGACGCGGTGATCTGGATGCCGGCCGCCGCGCCGGTGTGCCGCACGGCAAAGGCCAGCACTGGCGTCGGTACCGGCTGTGGCAGCAGTGTGACCGAAAAGCCTTGAGCAGCAAATACTTCAGCGGTTGCGGTGGCGAAGGCGGCCGACCCGTGCCGGGCGTCGCGACCCACGATCACGGTCGATCCGGCCGGCCCGCGCCTCCGGAGGACGGTCGCCACCGCCCAGCTGGCGCGCAACACCACGGCCAGGTTCATCGCGTCCGGGCCACCGCGCACCGGGCCGCGCAGTCCTGCGGTGCCGAACGACAGCGGCCGGGAAAACCGCTTCGCCAACTCGGCTTGGGAGCAGCGGGCGAGTTCGGCGGCCGTCGCTGGATCGGGGTCATGCGCGATCCACTCGGCCGCTGTCACGGGAGTGCCGTCACAGCCGTGCGACCACGTCGGCCAGCAGCGAACCCATTCGGGCCGCCGACGCGGCACCGGTCTGCAGCACCTCGACGTGACTGAGCGGCTCGCCGGTGATCCCCGCCGCCATGTTGGTGACCAGCGAGACGCCGAGCACCTCGGCGCCGGCAGCCCGCGCCGCGATCGTTTCGTGCACGGTGGACATGCCGACCAGGTCGGCGCCGATCGTGCGCAACATCCGGATCTCGGCCGGCGTCTCGAAATGCGGGCCGGGCAGCCCGGCGTACACGCCCTCGGTCAATCCGGGATCGACCGCGCGGGCCAGCGTCCGCAGCCGCAGGGCGTAGGCGTCGACCATGTCCACGAATTGGGCACCGACCAATGGTGACCGCGCGGTCAGGTTCAGGTGGTCGCTGATCAACACCGGGCGGCCGACAGTGAAGTCCTCGCAGACCGCGCCCGCGGCGTTGGTGAGCACGACGACGCGGGCACCCGCCGCGCACGCGGTACGCACCGGATGGACGACATGCTCCAGGTCGTGGCCTTCGTAGGCATGCACCCGGCCGGCCAGCACGAGCACGCGGTGTCCGCCGATGGCCAGTGAGAGCACCTGGCCGGTGTGGCCCGCCGCCGACGGCGGGGCGAATCCGGGCACGTCAGCCATCGCCAGTGTCGTCGTCGGATCACCCAGGGCGGCCACGGCCGGCGCCCAACCGGAACCCAGCACGATCGCCACGTCGTGTTCGCCGATGCCGGTCTGGTCGGCGATGAACTTCGCTGCGATGTCTGCGAGCACAGCCGCAGCCTAATCCGCGCCGCGCCGGCTGAGCTGGTCCAGCACGCGCAGGAAGACGTCGCGGTCGTTCGCGCAAATCTGGCTCAGCCACCGCTGTTCGCCGCGCTGGATGTCCCCCTGCGCCGCGTCCTTGATGGAGCGGCCCGCATCGGTGATCGCCAGCAGGCGTGCGCGACGGTCGTCGGGATCGGGCATCCGCTCGATGTAGCCGTGGCCCTGCAACTCGTCGAGGGTGGCGATGATGCGGGTCTTGTCGGCGCCGATCGCCTGGGCCAG
>NZ_JBYCLD010000472.1:0-13080 GCF_057473725.1 Mycobacterium sp. TH-M11
CCGCCGGCGCCCTTGTTGCGGCGCTGACGCGCTGCGGCCGACGGTCCGGGACGCTCTCCCCGACCGCCCAACCGCGGACCGGTGATGGCAAACATGACACCGCCGAACATGACGATGAAACCGAGCACGGACAGCGCCGGGAATGTTCCGAGCATGGTGGCCTTGACTGCCACACCGGAGACCAGCATTGCCAGCCCGAGCACGAACAACGCGGCGCCCTGCAGACGTCGCCGTGCCGTTGAGGCGCGCAATCCGCCGCCGCGCACACTCGACGCGAACTTGGGGTCCTCGGCGTAGAGAGCGCTCTCGATCTGGTCGAGCATCCGCTGCTCATGATCGGAGAGTGGCATTCGTCCCTCCTTGCCGGAAACCTGTCACGTTTATACCGTTAGCACGCTTGCCCCCGTTGCGGGGACGACTACTCGCAATGATACGAGGTCGATCTGCGCGTTACCACTGCTTCGTCGGCTAATTGTAATCGTGACAGTCGGCGAACGACGCGCCGGCGGTGCCTCGATAATGGGATGGCGCACCGCACTGGACGACCGAGGAGGAGACCGCACGTTGGTGACATTCCTCATCAACCTGCCGCCGCAGGAAATGCAGCGGCGGCTATCTGATGCCTTGGGCGTCTACGTCGACGCCATGCACTATCCGCCCGGCACCGAGAACCAGCGCGCCGCAATGTGGCTCGAACACACCCGGCGCCGCGGCTGGCAGGCCGTCGCGGCGGTCGAAGTCGAAAAGCCGGCGGGCACGGAGCCGTCGTCCGACGAACTGAGCGGCGCAGCCCTGCTGGGCGTCGCCTATGGCTACTGCGGCGCACCCGACCAGTGGTGGCAGCAGCAGGTCATCGCGGGCCTGCGGCGCAGCGGTTATCCAGATCCCGCTATCGCCGCGCTGATGGCCAGCTATTTCGAGCTGACCGAACTGCACATCTCTACCCGGGCGCAGGGGCGCGGCCTCGGCGAAGCGTTGACCCGTCGCCTGCTCTCCGAACGCAGCGAAGCCAACGTATTGCTGTCGACGCCGGAGACAAACGGCGAAACCAACCGGGCCTGGCGGCTCTACCGGCGCCTGGGCTTCGTCGACGTGATCCGCGGCTACCACTTCACCGGCGACCCGCGGGCATTCGCAATTCTGGGGCGCCAGCTACCGCTGTAGTGACACCGACACCGTCGCCGTCTGGCACGATGACCTGGTGCGCGCCAGCGGTATACAGCTCTCGTCTCGGCAATCGACAGCGCGGCGGACACGCCGCCGTCTCACGGCATGGGCGTTGCTGCTGCTGGTGATCCCCATGCTCGCCGGGTGTGTGCGGGTCAAGGTGTCGATCACCATCTCCCCGGAGGACCTGGTGTCCGGTGATATCGTCGCGGCCTCCAAGCCGCGAAACGCCAAAGACAACGGTCCGCAGCTGGATCCCAATCTGGCGTTCGGCCAGAAAGTTGCGGTATCTAAATACGACCGCGACGGCTACGTGGGATCGCAAGCCACCTTCGCGGATCTGACGTTCGCCGAACTACCGGAGCTGGCGCGGATGAACTCCGACGCGCAGGGCGTGAACCTGTCGCTACGCAGAGCCGGCGACCTGGTGATTTTGGAGGGACGCGCGGATCTGACATCGCTGAACGACCCCGACGCCGACGTGGAGCTCTCCGTCGCTTTCCCCGGTACGGTGTCCTCCACCAACGGCGATCGCGTCGATGCGCAGACCGTGCAGTGGAAACTGAAGCCCGGCGTGGTCAGCATACTCAGCGCCCAGGCGCGCTACACCGACCCGAGTACCCGCTCCTTCCAGGGCGCGGCCCGGTGGCTGGCGTTGGCCGCGCTCGCGGTGGCCGGCGTCGTGGCGGGCCTGGCCTGGTACACCCGCGACCGCTCGCCGAAGCTCGCCGAGCCGAGCGACCCATCATCGAGCTGACCTACGAACGGGTCGGCGACCAGTAATCCAGCATCTCGGCGAATGTCTCGAACGCCGGCGCGGAATTACCGTAAGTGGCCTCGAGATGCAGGCTCAGCGGATAGCCCAAATCGGCGACGCCGTCGATCACCCGCTTGTACAGATCGAGGACCAGCGCACGCCGTTGCACCGGCTCGGTGTTCGCCAGCTTTGTGACGAAAGCCTGCTCCTTGGCGACGGCGGGGTTGCCCGGATCCTGAATCAGCCAGTTGATGAAGCCGATCTTCTCCTCGAGCGCCGGCACGAACCCGAAGCCGAGCAGAATCTCTGGCCGGTGATCGGTCTTCTTCGCGAAGTCGGCCAAAAAGCCCACGATGGCATCGGAATACAGCAGCTGTGTCTGCGCAAACGTCGCACCCCGGTCGCACTTGAAATTCAGCCGGCCCGTTTCGCCCTCGCGAGTGGGAATCAGGATGACGCCCCGATTGTCCACCAGCCCTTGGTAAATCGAGAGCGCGTCGGTCGGCGCGACGCCGGCGCCCTCGCCGTCGGCCATCGTACGTGGAACGCCGACAAACACGATGCCGCCTATCCCGGCACCGACCAGCGCACCGAGCCGGTGGCGCAGAGTCGGCTCGTCCATGAAGGCCGTGACCTGGCTGCACAAACCGCGCACTCCGGGCAGCTCGGGCTTGATCGTCGACCAGAAGTCCAGCACGTCGAGTTTCGGCTTCATCTCGATCGGCCGGTCGTCGTCTTCCTCGATCAAACCCGGCATCATCACGTGCCCGATGTCGCCGTCGATGCCGGACTTCGCGGCCAGCTGAACCATTTTGCGGGCGTCTTCGACCGCTTTCCCGGTACCGCTTTCGAGGTTCGGCGGCACCAGCTCAAGCGCGATGGTGTTCAAAGTCAACGAGCTGCTCCTCATTCAACGACCGGTTCCCCCGCCGCAGCAAACATGTCGCCACGGCCCTGGCGGCCCGGAAGCGGCACCGGCCAAGGACCGCACCGCGCCACACAGCAGCATAGTGACGCCATCGGCGCGACTGTCCGGCGACGGTCGATCGGGCCGCCCGGATCGTTGTCCAGCGGGCAAAACCCGCTGGACAACGCCGCGCCGAATAGACTTGGCGGGCCATGACCACCACAGACTCAGAAGAGGTGCGGCGCTGAGCGCAGGAGCAGCGGCAACAGTCGAATTGGCCGACGCCGTCACCGTCCAGTTGCGCAGGTATCTGCGCGACCGCCGACGCCAGGCCGCCCACATCGGAGCCGAGTACGACACGCTGACGGCCGGCCTGGAGGATTTCGTCCTCGGCGGCGGCAAGCGGCTACGCCCGGTTTTCGCCTACTGGGGCTGGCGCGCGGTCTGCGACGACGATGCCGACGAGCAGGCGCTGCTGCTGTTCGCCGCGCTGGAATTGCTGCATGCCTCGGCGCTGGTGCACGACGACGTGATCGACGACTCCGCCACCAGGCGCGGGCGACCGACCATGCACAACCAGTTCGCCGCGCGGCATCGCGACCGCGGCTGGCGGGGATCGGCCGACCAGTTCGGGCTGTCGGCGGCGATTCTGCTGGGGGATCTGGCGCTGGCGTGGGCCGACGACATCGTCGCCGGCGCCGAGTTGGCGCCCGATGCGGGTCATCGAGTGCGCCGCGTCTGGGCCGACATTCGCACCGAGGTGCTCGGCGGGCAGTACCTCGACATCGTCGCCGAGTCCAGCGGAGCCGAGTCGATCGCGTCGGCGATGACCGTCAACACCTACAAGACCGCCTCGTACACGGTGTCGCGGCCGCTGCAGTTGGGGGCTGCGGCGGCGGCCGACCGGCCGGACGTGCACGCACTGTTCCACCAGGTCGGCAACCAGCTGGGGGTGGCTTTTCAGCTGCGCGACGACGTGCTGGGCGTGTTCGGCGACCCGGCCGTGACCGGTAAGCCCTCCGGCGACGACTTGCGTTCCGGCAAGCGGACCGTGCTGCTGGCGACCGCCCTGGAGTTGGCTGACGCGTCAAACCAGTCCGCCGCCAAGCTGTTACGCACCTCGATCGGCACGCACTTGAGCGACGTCCAGGCCCGCGAACTGTGCGATGTCATAGACCAGGTCGGCGCGCTGGCCGCGATCGAGGATCAGATCGCCGCGCTGACCCGTCGCGCGCTGGACCTGGTCGCCGACGCACCCATCCGCGCAGCGGCCAAGGTCGGGATCGCCGACCTCGCCGACCTCGCCGCGAACCGGTCCTCCTGACGTCCGTGTCCACCCCTGCGTCTGCCCCGGCCTCCACCTCGAGCATTGCTGCACCCCAACCTCTATCGCGACTGCGGGCATTCTCGGTCAGCGCCGAGGGCCGCCCGGCCATCCTGGGTTTCCTCGGGGCTGCTCTTATTACGACGGGAGGTCTGGGCTCCGGCAGCACCAAACAGCACGATCCGCTCCTGGAGGCGGTGCACCTGTCTTGGCTGCGCTACGGGCATGGCCTGGTGCTGTCGTCGGTGCTGCTGTGGATCGGCGTGACGCTGATGCTGAGCGCGTGGCTGTGGCTGGGCCGACGCGCATTGGCTGGCGCCGCAAGTGAATACGCCATGATCGCCAGCGCCGCCATCTGGCTGGCGCCGCTGCTGCTTTCAGTCCCGCTCTTCAGCCGTGACACCTATTCGTACCTGGCCCAGGGCGCGCTGTTGCGCGACGGGCTGGATCCTTACGCGGTCGGGCCAATCGACAACCCAAATCCACTGCTGGACAACGTCAGTCCCATCTGGACCATCACCACCGCACCCTACGGACCGGCGTTCATCATGATCGCCCGGTTAGTGACGATGCTGGTCGGCAACCACGTGATCGCCGGGACGATGCTGCTGCGGTTGTGCATGTTGCCCGGGCTGGCGATGCTGGCGTGGGCGACACCACGGATCGCGCGGCATGTCGGCGCGAATGTGCCCATTGCGCTGTGGATCTGCGTTCTCAATCCGCTGGTGATCATTCATTTGATGGGCGGCGTGCACAACGAGATGCTGATGGTGGGCCTGATGGCCGCCGGCATCGCGCTGACCTTCGATCGACACCATGTCCCGGGCATCACCATGGTCGCGGCGGGGATGGCGGTCAAGGCCACCGCCGGCCTCGCGCTGCCGTTCATGGTCTGGGTGTGGATGCGCCACCTGCGTGACCGTCGCGGATACCGGCCGCTGCGGGCGTTTTCGGTGGCATCGGTTGCGTCGGTGGTGATTGTCGTCGTGGTGTTCGCCATACTTTCCGGGGTGGCCGGGGTGGGGCTCGGCTGGCTGACCGCGTTGGCCGGGTCGGTGAAAATCATCAACTGGCTCAGCGTCCCGACCGCGGCGGCCAACCTGATTCACGCGGTCGGCGGAATGTTCTTCACGGTCAGTTTCTATGGGACGCTGCAGGTTACCCGCGCGATCGGCATTGCGATCATCGCGCTGGCACTGCCGTTGTTGTGGTGGCGGTTCCGCCATGATGACCGCGAAGCGCTGACCGGCATCGCCTGGGTAATGCTCGTCGTGGTGTTGTTCGCACCCGCCGCACTGCCGTGGTACTACTCCTGGCCGCTGGCGGTGGTGGCTCCCCTTGCCCAGTCACGGCGCGCCGTCGCGTCGATAGCGGCGTTCTCGACATGGATCATGGTCATCTTCAAACCCGATGGCGCCCACGGAATGTACTCATGGCCGCAGGTGCTGCTGGCGACGGCGATAGCGCTGCTCGCCTGGCGCATCCTGGACCGCCCCGGAGTGGCAAACGTCAGTACGCCATAGCCTGTGCGCGGCGCAGCACTTCGCGGGCCTGATGCGCATGCAGCGCGTCGACCGGGCGGGCGTTGTTGAGTACCTCACGCGAGCCGTCCCGCGTCACCGTCAGCGACGGGTCGGGGGTGAACAGCCAGCGGAGAATCTCGGTGTCCTGGTAGCCGCCGTCTCGCAGAACAATCAGCAAACCGGGCAGACTCTTGACCACTTCGCCGTCGCTGGTGAAAAAGATCTGCGGGATCACCACCTCACCGGCGCGGCGTACCGCCACCAGATGCCCTTCTTTGAGGTGCTGTTGCACTTTGGTCACCGCCACGCCGAGCAGATCGGCGACAATGCGAAGACCGTAGGTCGGTTCGTCGGGGTCGAGAACGTCGTTCCCGGCCGGAATCCTGCTCACCGACGTAGTGTACGGCGACGGCGGCGGCGCTTCTTCAGGCTCGCGGCGTAAGGTTCCGGGCGCGGCGGCGGCCGCCGCCTACGATGGGCGCGTGACCGCGGCGAGTAGCGACGATCTCGAAGGCACGTTGCTCGATGGCCGCTATCGCATTGCGACCAAAATCGCGACCGGCGGCACGTCGACGGTCTATCGCGGCCTCGATACCCGGCTGGACCGCCCCGTCGCGCTGAAGGTGATGGACGCCCGCTATGCCGGCGATGAGCAGTTTCTGACCCGCTTCCAACTGGAGGCTCGCAGCGTGGCGCGGCTCAAGGATCCGGGCCTGGTCGCGGTCTACGACCAGGGCCTGGACGCCCGGTATCCGTTCCTGGTGATGGAGCTGGTCGAGGGCGGCACGCTGCGCGAGTTGTTGGCTGAACGCGGCCCGATGCCGCCGCACGCGGTCGCCGCGGTGCTGCGTCCGGTGCTGGGCGGGCTGGCTGCGGCACATCGCGCCGGGCTGGTGCACCGCGACGTCAAACCCGAGAACGTGTTGATCTCCGACGAGGGCGACGTCAAAATCGTCGACTTCGGGCTGGTGCGCGCCGTCGCCGAGGCCGGAATCACCTCCACCAGCGTCATTCTCGGCACTGCGGCCTACCTCTCCCCCGAGCAGGTCAAAGACGGAAACGCCAGCCCGCGCAGCGACGTCTACGCGGTCGGAGTCGTCGCCTACGAGCTGTTGACCGGCCAGGCGCCGTTCTCCGGCGACACTGCGCTATCGGTGGCCTATCAACGTCTGGACACCGATGTGCCCCGACCCAGCAGCGTGATCAACGGTGTCCCTGCGCAATTCGACGAATTGGTCGAGCGTGCCACCACACGCGACCCCGCCGGCCGCTTCGCCGACGCCGGGGAGATGGGCGCGGATCTGAATGCGATCGCCGACGCGTTGCGGTTGCCCGACTTTCGGGTGCCCGCGCCGCGCAACTCGGCACAACACCGCTCGGCGGCGCCGCGTCGCCGGCAGGCTAGCACCGACCGGCACCGCACCAGGGATCTGCGTCAGCAAGCGGCCGCGCGGCCGACGGTGCATCGGCCGACCCGTCAGTTGGTCCGCGAGCCGCAGGACCGGCCGGCCGAATCTCGCTCGGCATCCAAACAATTCGCTGGAATTGACCTGGTCGAGTTCGCCGTCGAGCGCGAGCGCGCCCGACGCATGATGTTGATCTGGATCGCGGTCGTATTGTCCATCACCGGGATGGCCGCCGCCGCGGCGTGGACCGTCGGCAGTAATATCAGCGGACTGCTTTAGTCGCCACTCAGTCGCGCAGCATCTCCGCGACCAGAAACGCCAGCTCCAGCGACTGCTGAGTGTTAAGCCTTGGGTCGCAGGCAGTTTCGTAGCGTCCACTGAGGTCGGTGTCGGAGATGTCTTGGGCCCCACCGAGACACTCGGTGACGTTCTCGCCGGTGATCTCGACGTGGATGCCGCCGGGGTAGGTGCCCAGCGCGCGGTGCACCTCGAAGAAGCCCTGCACCTCGTCGACGATGCGGTCGAAGTGCCGCGTCTTGTAACCGGTGGAGGACTCGTGGGTGTTGCCGTGCATCGGATCGCACTGCCAGATCACCTGATGCCCTGTCGCCTGAACCTTTTCGATGATCGGCGGCAGCAGCTCGCGCACCTTGTTGTTGCCCATCCGGCTCACCAGCGTCAGCCGGCCCGGCTTGCCCAGCGGGTCGAGGCGCTCGACGTACTCGACGACCTGATCGGGAGTGGTCGACGGCCCGATCTTGACGCCGATCGGGTTGGCGATCACCTCCGCGAACGCGATGTGCGCGCCGTCGAGTTGACGGGTGCGATCACCGATCCACAGGTAGTGCGCCGACAGGTCGTAGAGCTGCGGCTCGCCATCCTCCGGGTCGGACAACCGCAGCATGGCTCGCTCGTAGTCGAGCACCAAAGCCTCATGGCTGGCGTAGATTTCAGCGGTTTGCAGATTGCGGTCGGCCACCCCGCAGGCATTCATGAACTTCAATCCGCGGTCGATCTCCGAGGCCAGCGCCTCATAGCGTGCTCCGGCCGGCGAGGTCCGGACGAAATTCCGGTTCCAGTCGTGCACCTCGTGCAGCGACGCCAAACCCGACGAGGTCAGCGCACGCACCAGGTTCATCGCGGCGCCGGCGTTGGCGTAGGCGCGCACCAGCCGCGACGGGTCGTGCTCACGCACTGCCGCGTCGGGGGCGAAGCCGTTGACCATGTCGCCGCGGTAGGAACGCAGGCCCAGCGCGTCGGTGTCCGCCGACCGCGGCTTGGCGTACTGGCCGGCGATGCGGGCCACCTTGAGCACCGGCACGCTGGCGCCGTAGGTCAACACCACCGCCATCTGCAGCAGCGTGCGAATGTTGCCCTTGATGTGCGGCTCGGTGTTGTCGACGAAGGTCTCGGCGCAGTCGCCGCCCTGCAGCAGGAATGCTTCGCCGCGGGCGACCTGGGCCAGCATCTCCTGAAGCCGCACGATTTCCGACGGCACCGTCACCGGCGGCACACTCTCCAGCACCTTGCGCAGCGGCTCGACCTGCTCGCGCGTCCAGCCCGGCTGCTGCGCGGCCGGTTTGGCAAGCGCGGCGTCCAGGCGGGCCCGTAGCTCCTCCGGCAGCGGAGGCAGCGACGGAAGCTGCTCGATCGGTACGTCGACGGTCCAGTTCACCTGTCTATGGTAGCCGGGCTGACCACGCCCTCAATCCGGCCGCTATCAGGGCCGATGCAAATCGACCGAACCGCCCGCATCGTCGTCGCCCGTCGCCATGGGCCGACTCCTCACCGGGCGACCGAACCGCCCGCATCGTCGTCGCCCGTGATCAACCGGTATCGGGTCAGCTGATCGCGGGCGTCGACCAGCGCGTCGTGCACGTTCTCCGACCGGGGTGGCATCCGTGGGCTGCCACGGTCTTCCCAGAGCTGGCGCATCTCGTGGGTAAATCTGGGAATCTGCGGCGGCAGGTGCGTCATCGGACCCCACAACTGGCAGAGGACGACGTGGTCGTAGGCACCGACCCAGGCCCACAGCTCGATCGGCTCCGGCCCGTCGATGTCGAAGAACGTCTCCAGGTCGGCGCGGATCTGCGACCGCGACCGCCACACCTGCGAAGCCGGTGACGGCAGCTTGGGGAGCACATTCGTGCGGACCCATTTCCCGGCTCGCTCCGGGTTGAATTCCGTTGAAACGGCGTAGTACTCGCGGCCGTCCTGGGCGACCACGCCGATCGAGATCAGCTCGATGGTGTGGCCGTCGTCGATGAACTCGGTGTCGTAGAAATATCGCACCGGCAGCTACCCCACACCAAGCCCGTTGACGAGCACATTCGGCACCTGCTCGGGCGGGGGTGCGGGATGCACTTCACGGTCGAGTTGCTCGTTGATCATCCGAGGCGAAGGAACCCGCGGCGTGCCGGCGACGGCGTATTGCAGCCACAGCTTGGCACGAACCACCGGGCGGCGCAGCTTCCGCTCGCGCTGCAGCGCGCGACTCATCTTGTCCAGCCGGCGTAAGTACAGGTAGCGGGCCCACGGCGCCCGCGGGCGGGACAGCCGGATGGCGCCGACGACCAGCAGCGGAACAAAGAACATACCGAGCAGGCCGGTCCACACCTTCCCTTTGAGTAAGACCAGTACCGCCAGCGGCAGCGTCAGCGCCATGGCGAACACCAGCCCGGCGCGCATCAGCGTCGAGTGGCTGGTGTCCTTCCAGAGGCTGATGAAAAACATCAGCGGGTGCAACCCCAGGACCAGCAACCCGCCGACCGCAACCGCGGCGAAGACCGCGTCGACCGAGGTTCGTCCATCCTCTTCCCAATAGACGTCGGACAGGTGCAGGATCAACGCATACTCATCGAGCACCAGCGCGGCACCGATCCCAAAAAGGATTGCTGCTGAAGTAAATTCGGCCTCGTTGCCGTTCACCGACAACGTCACCAGCGTCACGCCGGAGATCATCACCAGCACGACCCCCGCCACCACGTGATGGATGTGCTTGGACCCGATGTGGATGTTGCGCGGCTCCCACCACCGCGGTGGCCTGCCGGCGCTTTGCCGACGGCGGATCAAGCGCACGAAGGTACGCGTCACGAAAAATGTCAAGATGAAGGCGACCAGACAACACAGCAGCGGAAGCCGACCGCGGCCGATGATGTCGTGTTCGAACCAGTGCAGCACGCTTAAAAAGCTACGCGTACGTCACGCCGAGGATCGTCCGCGACACCGATTGGGCCGCCGGCACCGATAGGCTGATGACCGACATGACTAGATGGCGCTCGCCCGACGCGGGCAGTTCAGGCGGGCTGCACGCCGCAGCGCAACCGACTAGCTGGCGGAAAGCAGGCTGGTTGCTGCTTCAACTGGCGGCGCTGGCGGCATTGGGCTATGCCGGCTGGCGGATGCTGGGAAGCACCCGCTACCGCATCGACATCGATGTGTACCGGATGGGTGGGCGGGCCTGGCTGGACGGCCATCCGCTCTACAGCCCCGATATCAAATTTCACACCCCGATCGGCCTCGACCTGCCGTTCACCTATCCTCCGCTGGCGGCGGTCATCTTCGCCCCGTTCGCGTGGCTGGGCATGCCCGCGGCCAGCGTCACCATCACGTTGATCACGCTGGTGCTGCTGCTGGTCTCGACAATGATCGTGCTGACCCGGCTCGATGTGTGGGCCACCAGCCGAGTGGTGCCTGGTCCTGCGTGGTTGCGCCGCTGGTGGCTGACCGCGCTGCTGGTGTCCTGGGCGACGTTGTACTGGGAGCCGGTCCAGGCGAACTTCGCCTTCGGACAGATCAACGTGGTGCTGATGACGGTGGTGATCGCTGAGTGCGTGCCGCGTCGCACGCCGTGGCCGCGGGGACTGCTGCTGGGGTTGGGCATCGCACTCAAGCTCACGCCCGCGGTCTTCCTGCTGTACTTCCTGCTGAACCGGGACCGCCGCGCCGTCCTCACCGCGGCGGCCTCGGTGGTGGCCGCGGTCGCGACCGGGTTCGCGCTGGCCTGGCAGGACTCGTGGGAGTACTGGACCCGCACCGTGCGCAACACCGATCGGATCGGATCGGCGAGCCTGAATACCAACCAGAACATCGCCGGCACGCTGGCGCGGCTCGGGCTCGACGAACACCAACGATTCCTCCCGTGGGTGGTGGCGTGCGTCCTTGTGCTGGCGCTGACGGTGTGGGCGGCACACCGGGCGCTGCGCGCCGGCGAGCCTGTGCTGGCGTTGATCTGTATAGCCCTGTTCGGCTTGGCAGTCTCGCCGGTGTCCTGGTCACATCATTGGGTGTGGATGTTGGAGGCGATCATCGTGACGGCGGTGGCGGCCTGGCGCCGGCGCAATGTCGCTTTGGCGGCCATCAGCGTCGCCGGGGTGGCGCTGATGCTGTGGAGCCCGATCGACCTCATGCCCAAACACCACGAGGTGACAGCCGCGTGGTGGCGTCAACTGGTCGGGGCGTCCTATTTGTGGTGGGCGCTGGCCGCCTTGGTCGTCACCGGAGCCACCGTCGCCGCTCGCACCGGTACGGCGTCCGCGCCTCGGACTCTCTCGCCCGCGCCGGTATCCGCCTGATCTGCTACCCGGCCGCCGTCTCAGGAATCCGAGACGGCGGCACTTTTCCCGGTGCGGCGTTATCGGCGTCTTTCAGCGTCGCGGCGTAGATGTCGACGTACTCCTGATCGGAGAGCCCCATCAGTTCGTAGATCACCTCGTCGATCACCGCGCGTTCGATGAACCGGTTGCCCGCCAGTCCCTCGAAGCGAGAGAAGTCCATCGGCTTGCCGAAGCGAACAGTGACCTTGCCGAATCGAAGCATCGAGGTTCCGGGCGGGTTCACGTTGTTGGTGCCGATCATCGCGACCGGGATCACCGGGACGCCGGTTTCCAGGGCCAGACGCGCCAGTCCGGTCTTGCCTTTGTAGAGCCGGCCGTCAGGTGAGCGGGTGCCTTCGGGATACATGCCCAGCAGCTTGCCTTCGCCCAGAACTCGCTTGGCGGTGTCCAGGGCGGCCTGTGCCGCGTCGGCGCTGCTGCGATCGATCGGCACCTGGCCGACGGCGGTGAAGAACCACCGACTCCACCAACCCTTGAAACCGGTTCCGGTGAAGTACTCCGACTTGGCCAGAAACGTGATCCGCCGCCGCACCACCAATGGGAGGTAGAAGCTGTCCATTACCGCCAGGTGGTTGCTGGCCAGAATTGCCGGACCGGATTGCGGGACGTATTCCAACCCTTCAACTTTCGGCCGGCCGAGCAGGGCGAGTAACGGGCCGAGGAGGATGTACTTGAAAATCCAGTAGGCCATCAGGCCTCCTCCTCAGCTGCGCCAACAGTGTTACGGGCCAAGAGTACCGACCCAACGTGTGCGCGACCACATCACGCTGACGTCTTGCCAACACCTCGACGCCAAGTTCGTCGATGTGGTATCAGCCGGCGTGACTATTCCTCGACGGTGACGGTGATCGGCTGGTATCGACTGGCCGAGGCCGGTTCGTTCATGATGTTCGCCGAGCCGTCGCCGCTGGGTGGGCCGTCCGGTGGGGGCGGCGTCGGCCGGTCGACCTGATCGACGATCGTGCGGATCACCGCCAGCAGTGCGACGCTGTGCTCGGCGATGACCGTCAGCAGTGGATGCTCGTCGCCGTTCACCACTGCCGCCAATGCGCACACCGGGCACCACACTTGCTGGCAGGTGCCGGTGCCGGCCCCGTTGCCGACCGCCCGCGCGGCGGCCAGGCGAATCGCCGGGTCGATCTGGTCGAGGATTTTCTGCGCGAGTTTGCGCAACTCCGGGCCGATGTCGGAGTGAGAGCCCGGGCGGGTCATCTCGGCCACACCTCCGGATCGGGTTGGAAACGCACGGTCAATTCGCCGCCGCGAAGATGCGCATCCATGACCGTGCACCGCCGCAGAACGGACGCCAGCCGAACCCTGCGGCGCATGCCGCCGGCGCCGATGATGAGGTCGTCGCCGACCCGGCCCAGGGTGAGCGCT
>NZ_JBYCLD010000473.1:0-8130 GCF_057473725.1 Mycobacterium sp. TH-M11
ACCGCGTCGTACACCACGTCGGCGCCCGCACCCGCGGTGAGGCCTCTGACCGCCGCGGCCATATCGGCGTCCGGGTCGAAAGTGATGAAATGCTCGATCACCGACGCGGCCGCAGTATCCGGCCCAGGCCGGCGCCGCCCAACGCCAATCACGTTGGCGCCGAAGGCATGTGCGATTTGTGCGACCGCGCCGCCGACCCCGCCGGATACGCCGAACACGACGACGGTCTCACCGGCGGCGAGTTGCGCGGTTTCCACCAGCCCATACCAGGCGACGACGAAGTTGACGCCCACTGCCGAAGCCTCGTCGAAGCCGAGTCGTTCGGGCTTGCGGACCAGGGCCGCAACGGGCACCGACATCAACTCGGCATGTGAACCGTCGCGGCTGAAACCGGTGTCTCCCCCGGTGCCCCACACCGCCACGCCGTCCCATTCGGGTGGGCCACCGACCACAACTCCGGCGTAGTCGCGCCCGGGGGTGCGCGGCAAGACCGTCCAATCCATGCCCCCGGCAACGTTTTTCACGTCAGAGGGATTGACCGATGCCGCCTCGACCCGGACCACCGCCTCCTCCGCCGTGGCAACGGGCTCGGCGACGTCCTCCATGCGCAGCACGCTGGGGTCGCCGAACTCGCTGAAACGCAACGCGCGCATGCGGTCAGCCGTCGACCGAAGCGGGTGCCTCGCTCACCCCGACGCGGCGGCGAGCCGCTCCCCACAGTCCGGTGCCGACGCCGATGACGGCACCGCCCAGCCCGATCAACTGCTGCGAACGCTTCATCTGGTGGTGCACGCTGATGCCGCCCAGCAGATCGGCGGCGTCGGCGCCGGCGGATGCCAGAAACCAACCCCGGGTGTTGCGGCCGCGCAGGGCCGACGCGGCCAGTAGCCCGCCGATCAACGCGTCGCGGTAACCCATCGAGCGCAGCAGAAGCTGCGCGGTAGGCGAAGGTGTATCCGGGTCGCCCCAGATCCGGTTCGCCCGCAGGGGGTCGATGAGGAACGAAATGCCCGAAGCAAGCCGGATGGCGCCCACGGCCAGGGCCGCACGGTCGATGGTCATGGTCGCCAAGCCTAAATGCTCGGCGCGTCGAGTTGTTGGGCGTTGCCGCACGATGGTTGTCCTGCTGTCAGAATTCATCGAGCCAACGAGGAAGTGAGTCCATGACCGATGTATCGGCTGCGGCCGCAGCACCACGGTTCGAGCCCGACGAGGGCTGGGTGCCTGCCGACGAACGACGGTTCGGCCTGGACCGGCGCACCCTGCGCCCGACCCTGGCGGTGTTTGCCCTGGTCGTCGCCATGTCGGTGGTGTTGCCGGTGGTCAACGCGACGGTCCCCTACCACGACATCGTCAGAGCCGGCGATGTCATGCAAATCGAGGGCCACGTGACCTTTGTTCCCGAGGCCGGCTGGGGCATCACCTCGGGTGTGCGCGCCGGTCACCCGCCGATATCCGGGCAATACCCTGCCTCTGCCACCGTCGAGGACGGCGCGCTGAAGTTCACCGTGCGCACCGGGTCGTTCCGCGGCGACGCCGATCAGCTTCTCGATCAGATCCAGACAACGTCGGACGAGCTGAACCGGGGGCGCGGAGTGCACATCACCGGCGCACCCGCCACGATCGTGACAACCCAAGGAAAACAGGGCGCGACCCTGCGAGTCACCGGGCCGCACACCCGAGGTCTGATCGCGGCATTCGTGTTCGGCGACCGCGGAGTCGAAGCGGTGGCGACCGGGCCAACCGACGCCGATACCGCGCACAGCGCCGCGGTGGTGCGAATGATCGCCAGCATCAAGGCCTCCGAGCAGGAGCAGCGATGACGCCTCTGGAAGAACTCGACCGCACGCGCGACGTCGCCCTCGACATCTCCGGGTGGGGCCGGCGGTTCGTCTTCTACCAACCGCGCAACTTCGCCTTCTGGGGATATCTGGCGCTGGTCGGGATCGGTGTGCTGACGTTCTTTTCGACGCTGGCGCGCGAATACAACGCCTACGGCGAAGCTATCGGCTTGGCGGTCACATCGTTTGCCATCTATGCGGCGTTGTTCTGGTGGTTCACCGACAGGATCGACCACTACGCCAAACTTCCCCACAAGCTGATGGTCGTCGCGTTCCTCTGGGGTGGCTTCGCCGCCACCGGAGCGATGGCCGCCAACGCCAACGACGCGCTGCTGGCCTTGTACGGCAAGAACTTCGGCCAGGTGTGGGCGCTGAACTGGGGTGCCGGCCTGGCCGCGCCTTTCACCGAGGAACTGGCCAAGGGATCGGGACTGCTACTGCTGATCGCGTTGGCGCAGCGGCACATCCGGACCGCGTTCGACGGTTTCATTCTCGGCGCGTTCATCGGCCTCGGCTTCCAGATCGTCGAGGACATCACCTACGCCCTGACGTCAGCCGGCACTCAGTTCGGCGCCAATCAAATTGGCGCATCGATCGGCACCATCATCCTGCGGATGCTCACCGGGGTGGCCGCACATATCCTGTACAGCGCAATCTTCTGCGCCGGCGTGGTCTACCTCTTGGGCCGCCCCGCCGAGCCACGGAAAATCGGTCGCGGGCTGATCCTGATTGCAATACCGATGCTGCTGCACGGAACCTGGGACTCGGTGGCCACCATCGCCGGCCAAAACGCGCCGATGTTAATCGGACTGCTCGTCGGCACGATCATCGTCGCGCTGATCATCGTTGCTCGGGTCTACCAGCTGACCGTGGCCCGGGAGCGCGACTTCGTCCGCGACGTGATGGCACCCGAGCAGGCCCGCGACGTCATCACGCCGGTCGAACTCGACGCGATGGCCGGTAACCGTAAGGCCCGCAAGGCATATCGCAAGGCTGGACGCAACCGCCGGGGACGCCGGCGCGCACGTTACATCCTCAACGCAGCCTACGCGCTCGCCGATGAGCTGGCCGCCGCGCGCGGCGCCGACACCGACCGGGTGCGCTTCGCGCGATCGGAGGTCGCCCGCATCCGCGCGGGTGTCCCGTCGCCCTGGTGAAGCTATCGAACAACCGAGTCGTCAGGCACCCGCGGCGACTCGTCGGGAGTCCAAGGCGACGGTTGACCGGGCTGGCCGGGGAACAGGTAGTCGATGAAAGCCGCTGCGGTGGGCTGTGGTTCGTGGTTCGCCAGGCCTGGGCGCTCGTTGGCTTCGATGAAGGCGTATGCCTCACCGGTGACATCGGGCACGAGCAGGTCGATGCCCGTCACCGGAATACCGATCGCCTCGGCCGCCGTGACCGCCACCCGGCACAGTTCGGGATTCACCTCGGGGGTGACGTCGTGGATCGTGCCGCCCTGATGCAGGTTTGCGGTGTGTCGAACGCGCAACCGATTGCCTTGGGGCAAAACATCATCCAGCTTCCACCCAGCCTCGATCACGGTTGCCTCGGTCACCGCGTCCAGCGGGATCTTCGACTCGCCGCCGGTAGCCGCCGACCGCCGTCGACTCTCTGTCGCGATCAGCTCACGAACGGTGTGCGTGCCGGTGCCGATGACCTCGGGCGGCCGGCGCAGCGCAGCGGCAACTACCCGTCCGTCGATCACCACCAGTCGCAGGTCGTCGCCCACAACTCGCTGTTCGATCAGCACCTCGGGGTATTGCTCGCGCGCCCACGACAGTGCCGTGGTGAGCTCTGCGGGTCCGTGAGCGGCGGTGATGCCGACCGTGATGCCCTTGCCCTGCTCGCCTCGACTGGGCTTGACGACGACCTCACCCACCTCTTTAACAAAGGCGTAGTCGTCGTCGTCGAACGTCGCCAGCCGAGCGCGCGGCACGGTGATTCCCGCGTCCGACACCAGCCTGCGAGTCAGCCTTTTGTCATCACAACGACACATCGCGATGGCGGAGGTGAACTCTGACAACGATTCTCGGGTGATGACGCTACGACCGCCGTGGTTGAGCCGCATCTCCCCAGTTTCAGCATCGAGCACCTCCACCCAGATTCCGCGACGCAACGCCTCCTCGGCGATGATGCGCGCATAGGGATTCAGGTCGTCGACCGTCTCCGGCGGCGGGCTGAACAGCGGCTGGTTGATCGCGTTCTTCCGCTTGATCACCAGCACCGGGACCCGACGAAAGCCGAGTTTTTCGTAGAGCTTGATTGCGGCCGAATTGTCATGGGTAACAGAGAGATCCATGTACGCGCGGCCCGCGCGTCGGAAGTGCGACGCCAACTTCTTGGTCAGCGCAATGCCGATGCCCGGTAACCCCGCAGCCGGGTCGACCGCCAGCGTCCACAAACTCGAACCCTGCTCGGGGTCGTTGAACAGCAGCTCGTGGTCGACGCCGGTCACCGTGCCGACGACGGCACCGTCGTCCTCGCGTACCGCGAGCAGGTAGGTGACGGCGGGCTCGTTCAGGTTGTTGTTCCAGATCGTGTCGACCGGCGAGGGAACCATTCCGCAGCGGACGAAGACGCGGTTCATCGAGTCGGCGTCGGAGGAGTCGTTGACTCGGCGCACGGTCACACCGACCGGCGACGGCGCCGTCTGGTCGTCAGAGTCGTCGTTGAAGCGCAGCCGGTAGGTGTGGCTGGGGTCGATGAAGAGCTCGGAAGGTGCTCCCGCGACCACGATTTGGGGTTCGCGGGCGTAGATGCAGATGTCCCGCCGTCCGGGCGCCTCGCGCCGAAGCGCCTCGGCCAACTTGCCGGCGTCGGCGAATGTCTGGCCGAAGATGAGCTTGCCCCAACCCAATTCGAGCTCGACGTCCTTCGCCATCACGTCCACCAGATCCGGCGGCGACGCGTCGTGCAGGCCGAGCGTGATCGCCTCGGTATGGTCCTTCGATGGACCAATGGAGGTCATGCGGCCGGCCCGGTCACACCATGCCGTTGTAACCAAAGCTCCAGCAGCGCGATCTGCCAGAGTTCATTACCGCGAAGGGGGGTCAGGCGACCGTTGGGGTCGGCCAGCAGCGCGTCCACCGCTCCAGTATCGAACAATCCGCGCTCCTTGGCGACCGGTGCGTACACAGCGTCGCGGACCATGTCAAGGTAGGGGCCTTCGAGGTGAGTCAACGCCGGAACCGGGAAATACCCCTTGGGTCGGTCGATGACTTCGGACGGAATAACCCGTCGCGCAGCCTCTTTGAGCACGCCCTTGCCGCCGTGGGCGATTTTCAGCTCCGGCGGGCAGGTGGCCGCGAGCTCGACCAGTTCGTGGTCGAGGAACGGGACCCGGCCCTCGAGGCCCCACGCCATGGTCATGTTGTCGACCCGCTTGACCGGGTCGTCGACCAACATCACCATGGTGTCGAGCCGCAGCGCGCGGTCGATGCCGGTTTCGGCGCCGGCCCGGGCGAAATGCTCGGTGACGAAGCGGCGGCTGGGGTCACCCGAAGCGAGGTAGCCCTCGGCGAGCATGGCGGCCAGACCCGCTTCGTCACGGTCGAAAAAGGCGGCGCGGTATTCGGCGACCGAGCTTTCGACCGAGGAGTCCGCCGAGGTGCCCATCGGCGGATACCAGTGGTAGCCGGCGAACACTTCGTCGGCGCCCTGCCCGGACTGCACCACCTTCACATGCTGGGCGACTTCCTGGCTGAGCAGGTAGAACGCCACACAATCGTGGCTCACCATCGGTTCGCTCATCGCGCCGATGGCCCCGTCCAGAGCGGGCAGCATCCGCTCGGTGCCGATCCGGATCTGGTGGTGATCGGTCTCGAAGCGCTGGGCCACGATGTCGGAGTACTGGAACTCGTCGCCTTTGATATCGCCGGCGGACTCGAAACCGATCGAGAACGTCGAGAGCCCGTGCTGGCCGGCCTCGGCGAGCAACCCGACGATCAGGCTGGAGTCGACGCCGCCGGACAGCAGGCAGCCGACCGGCACGTCGGCGACCAGGCGGCGTTCGACCGCGGTGCGCAGCGACGACAGCACGGCGTCTTCCCAGTCCCGGGCCGACCAGCCGGCCCGGTCGTCGTGCCGGGTGAAATCGGGGCGCCAATAGGTGTCGGCGACGCGACGACCGTCGGGTTCGATGGCCAGCAGCGATCCCGGCGGGATCTTGCGCACACCGCGCAGGATGGTGGCCGGCGCGGGGACGACGGAGTGAAACGACATGTAGTGGTGCAAGGCAACGCGGTCGATGCGGGTGTCGACGCCTCCGCCGGCCAGCAGCGCCGGCAAGCTCGACGCGAACCGGACCCGGTGGCTGTCCTCGGTCACATACAGCGGCTTGATGCCCAGTCGGTCGCGCCCGAGCAGCACGCGGCCGCTGTCACGTTCGACGATGGCGAAGGCGAACATGCCCATCAAGTGGCTGACGAAGTCGTCGCCCCAGCGGTGGTAGGCCTTGAGCAGAACCTCGGTGTCGCTGGTCGAGAAGAACCGGTAGCCGTAGCCCTGAAGCTCGGCGCGTAATTGTTTGTAGTTGTAGATGCAGCCGTTCCAGGCGATCGTCAGGCCCAGATCGGAGTCGACCATCGGCTGCGCGCCGGCTTCGGTCAGATCGATGATTTTCAACCGACGATGACCCAGCGCGACCCGACCTTGGGACCAAACGCCCGCACCATCGGGACCCCGCGCCGTCATGACGGCGGTCATCGCTGCCACCGCCCCTACATCGGGCGCTCGACCGTCGAGTCGTACCTCACCGGTGGCTCCACACACCTCTACAACCCTACAGAGGCCGATTCCGGCGCGCGCGCCTCTGAACCGCCGTGCGCCGCACATCGCTGCCTGAACATAGGGTGCCACCTGCCGCATGTGAGAGCGGCAGCGCACCGGCGGGAACCGCGGAACCGTGATATGGCTCAAATCGCGGTATTCGCGGTCGGGTTGGCCGATAATTCGTGCATCGCGTCCCAACGAAGGGATCAGCATGAGTTCCGCGGTGCGCAACGTCACGACATCTTCAACTCTGCCGCGTTGGACGCGATCCCTCGGATTGGCGGCAACCGCTCTGGCGGGCGCAGCCACCATGGCGATCACCGCGCCGCCCGCCGCCGCTGATCCGGCCTACCAACCGGCGCTCGATCAGCTGCTCGAGGCCATGCAGCAGGCGGCGGCCTACGACGCCGCCCTGCCGTTCGCGACCGCGGGCAGCGGCGCCACGCTGATGACCGATCTGCAGAACACCAACTATGAACTGCTCTCCGCTGGACTATCCAGAGTCACTGAGCTTTTCAACGGCGTCTTCTTCCAGTCACCGGAAGCAGTAGCCACCGATGCCGCCGATTCCCGTCAGTACTTTCAGTTCTTTACCCCTGACATCTATTACCACACGACTGCGGGACTGGCGCCCGGTGCGACCTACGAACTCACCGGCACCGTCGGCAAAGGTACCGAAGCGCTCGCCATTGCGACCGAATCCGTCACCGGCTCGACTACTGTCAGCAAGCAAAGTCTGGAACTCGACCACGGTCTGGTCGTAAACCCGAACGGCACGTTCACCGTCGACATCGGGCCCACCGAGCCAACGGGCGCGGTCAATTTCATCAACGACACCGACGCCACCACCAACGGCGATGCCGCCCTGCTGATTCGAGATGCGCTGGGCGATTGGGCACAAGGCCCGAGCAGCGTCAGCATCCACTGCGTGTCCGACTGTCCGGCGTTCTTCTCCATACCGAGCACGGGAATCTTCCCCAGCGCGGACAGCACTGCGGTCGCAATAGGCTCGGCAGCAGGGACTTCCACGCCCCACATCACCTCGGTCGACTCGTTGCTGACGACGCTGTTCACGGCGTTCAGCAACATCGTCGGACCCTTCAACCAGGAGAACATGGGTCTGGCCCAGATCGCCGGCATCGATCTGCCGCCGAACACGATGGGCGCGCTGGCACCTGAAACGAGTTTGTTCGCAACGGGTCTGCCCAGCGCCGAGGTCTCCAGTGGGAATTTCGACCTGAATCCCGGCCAGGCCCTGATCGTGCAAGTGCCCGACGTGCCGTCCGGCTACAGCGGGATCGAACTGATGAACGTCTTCGGCGCCGGGCTGCCGTCCACCTTGGCGCAGACGACGCTGAACAACACCACGGCGTTCGCCGATCCCAATGGCTACACCTACTACGTGGTCAGCGCGACCAATCCCGGCGTTGCGAATTGGCTTGACAGCAGCGGCGTCAGCAGCGGTGAGATCTTCGCCCGGTTCGAGAATCTCCCCGACGGCACAGACCCGACCGGCCTT
>NZ_JBYCLD010000474.1:0-7316 GCF_057473725.1 Mycobacterium sp. TH-M11
CGCCACAACAGGTACAAGGCAAGCGCACCCCAGGCGGCCAGCTGCACGACGACGGTCGCGTCGAGGCCGAGATCGATCAGGTCGACGTAGGACCGCTTGGGGTTGAGCGGGATCTTCTGGCTGCTCAGGCCGCGCAGTACCGCATCGGCGAGCTGCAGGGCTGCGGTGACGGCGCTGAGTCCGAACGTCACACCGAGCACGATGGCGACCTCGACGCGCAGTGGTCGGCGTTCGCTGTCGCTGAGGGGCGCAACCACCCCGACACGGTAACCGGCCGCGGCCGGGGGCTCAGTGCTGGCGCGCTCGCAATCCGTTGGCGAACGGGCAGCCCATCAGTAGCCGGATTGCCTTGCCGAGCCCGACCACGTCGTCAACCGGGGCGCGAAACGGCAGCCGAATGTCGCGGTCGCCCTCGGTGCCTTCCACCCGTAGCCGCACGCCATAGCGGTCGACCCCGAGCGGGCGTACCTGTCCGTCGCGACGCAGCCGGGGCGGCAGCCGGGAGGCCAGCCGCGCGATCACGTCGCGGTGTGCCGCGTCCAGGTGCCGGATCCAGTAGGACTCGACCGCGCAGAACGGATCCGGCCGGGCAGCCAGTAGCGCCGCCACGTCGACGGCCTCGGCGCCGGTGGCGTCGGTGACGACCACCGATTCGATCTCCAGGCGGGCCAGCAGGTACTGCGCGTCACTGTCGGGGATGGGGTGCGACGCCGGGGTGCGAACCTGCAGCAGAGCGGGGTGGGGGTGCTCGGCAGCGATCACGTCGAGCATCGCGTGCACCCGCGGCGGCGGAACCTCCTGCAGCCGGCCGCGGATCCAGACCAGCGATCGGATCGGTTCGCGCAGCGGTAACGGCGCGTAATCGGCGAGCTCGAGTACGGCCTGCTCGCCGTCGGCAACGCACTCGACCGGCATACCGACGGCAAACGAACCGTCGGCGAGCAGATGATGCAGAGGCGTGGTGAGCGGCTCGGCGCCGGCTACTGCGAGTAGCGCGCCACCGGCGCGGGCGCAGGTGCTGCGGATCCGCTCGGCCGTCGTGGGAGCCGGGCCGTGAGCGAGCGTCATGGGGACCGTCCTGGCTAGATGGAGTTAGGTAAGCCTTACTTAACTCACATCGATCGGGCCGCGCAAGTCCTACGACCCGATAAGGTTGGGGGTCGTGGCCAGCATCGCGTATCTCGGTCCGGCGGGGACCTTCACCGAAGCGGCGCTGTTGCAGATGACCGAAGCCGGATTGGTGCCGCCGTGTCCGGCGGGTGCTTGGCAGTTGATGCCGGTGGACAGCACAATCGCCGCGCTCGACGCGGTGCGCGACGGTGCGGCTCACTTCGCCTGCGTGCCGATCGAGAACTCGATCGACGGTTCGATCATGCCGACTTTGGACAGCTTGGCGATCGGCACGCCGCTGCAGGTATTCGCCGAGCTCACGCTCGACGTGGCGTTCAGCATCGCCGTCCAGTCCGGCCGCACCGCCGAAGACGTCCGCACGCTGGCCGCTTTCCCGGTGGCTGTCGCGCAGGTGCGGCAGTGGCTGGCGGCGAATCTACCGGCGGCCGAACTACGTCCGGCGATCTCCAATGCCGATGCGGCACAGCAAGTCGCCGACGGGTTGGTCGACGCCGCGGTGAGCTCTCCGCTGGCTGTCGCGCACCGAAACCTGTCCACGCTGGCCGAGGGCGTGGTCGACGAAGCCAACGCGCGCACCAGATTCGTCATGGTCGGCCGGCCCGGCCCGCCGCCCGCGCGAACCGGCGCCGACCGGACGTCGGTGGTGTTGCGGATCGCCAACGCACCCAGCGCGCTGGTGTCGGCGCTCAGCGAGTTCGGGATTCGCGGGATCGACCTGACCCGTATCGAATCCCGGCCCACCCGAACGGAATTGGGTACCTACGTATTTTTCGTGGACTGCGTCGGCCATATCGACGATGACGCCGTCGCGGAGGCGCTCAAGGCGTTGCATCTGCGGTGTACCGACGTTCGGTACCTGGGTTCATGGCCGACCGGCGGGATTGCTGGCGCACCGCCGCCGCAGTTGGGCGAGGCCGCGCGCTGGCTGGACGCGCTGCGCAACGGCGGGGCGGCGCGGTGAGTGGTCGGCTGGTGCTGGTGCGGCACGGGCAGTCCTTCGGCAACGTCGACAAACGCCTGGACACCCGCCCGCCCGGCGCGGAGCTGACGCCGTTAGGGCGCGAGCAGGCGCGCGATTTCGCGAAGACGCTGACGGCGTCGCCCGGGCTGCTGCTGCACTCGGTCGCGACGCGGGCGCGGCAGACCGCGAGCCAGATCGGCGGCGTGGTCGACGTGCTGGCGCGGCAGGTGACCGGAATCCACGAGGTTCAGGCCGGCGACCTGGAAAACCGCAACGACGATGCCGCTGTCGACGAGTTCCATGCCGTCTATCAGCGCTGGCTCGAAGGCGAGCGGGACGTGTCGATGCCCGGCGGGGAGAACGCCAACCAGGTGCTGGCTCGCTACCTGCCGGTTCTGGCCGAGTTACGCGCCCGCTATCTCGACGATGACAGCTGGACCGACGACATCGTCGTCGTCAGCCACGGGGCGGCGATCCGGCTGACCGCGGCGGTATTGGCTGACGTGCCAAGCAGTTTCGCGCTCGACCATCACCTGGACAACACCGAGTGCGTTGTTCTGGCGCCCGACGGGGACCAGCGGTGGCGGTGCGCGCAGTGGGGAACGCTGACGCCGCCGTTCCACCCTGAGCCCCCCGCCACTCCGATGGCCGACGCGGTGGAGTCTGCCGCCGACCCGATGGGCTGACGGCTCAGATTGCCAACGCCGAGGGCGCCTCGGCACAGGCGATGCGCGCGCACTCGCAGCCGACCGCGTCGCAGTCGACCACGAACGCGTGCGGCATAAGCTCCGGGCTGGTGCAGCCCTCCTCGGTGCACTCCGACCTGTGCAGCCAATGGTGGATGAGCGTGCCGTGACAGTGCTCCAGACCCGCCCGGCAGTCGCGGCAGTCGTTACTCATGGGCTGTTTGTAGCACCGATCGCCGACAGGTCAGCCACGCCGCGCCCGGCAGTCGCGCCGAGATCGACGTTTTGGCGGCCTGCTAGTCGAATGTTGCCGCCAAAACGTCGATCTCGACGCGGGAAAGCCCAGCGTGGATCTAAGCCCAGCCCAGATCGTGCAGCCGCTCGTCGTCGATACCGAAGTGGTGGGCGATCTCGTGGATCACGGTGATCTTCACTTCTTCGACAACCTGCTCGTCGTCCTCGCAGACCTCCAGCAGCGCGTCGCGGAAAATCGTGATGGTGTCCGGCAGCGACCCGCCGTAGTGCGAGTCGCGTTCGGTGAGCGCCACACCCTCATAGAGCCCGAGAAGCTCGTCGTCCTCGGGGTGGCGATCGGCGACCAGAATCACCAAGTTGTTCATCGTGGCGGCGAGCTTCGGCGGGATCAGATCGAGTGCGTCGGCCACCAACTCCTCGAACCGTTGCGGATCCATCCGAACCGCCACGCGGCTATGGACCCGGCGGCGGAGGCGCGGGCGCGGGTTCCGGTGGGGGCGCAGCACCCGGTGGGGGCACCTCGGGAGCCGGGGCCTGGGGTGGCGGTGCTGCGGGTGCTGGTGGTGGTGCTGCGGGGGCCGGGAGCGGCGCAGCGGGTGCGGGTGCGGGCGCCTGGCCGGGCAGGTGCTGGTTACCCTGGCGCTGGCTGCTCGATCCCGAGGAACCGCTAGACCCGTTCGATCGGGTCGACGAGGCGCCGCCGCTGGGCTCGGGCGGCCCAGTCGGGATCGGCGGCAGGTTCAGCCGCTCCTGTGGAATGTCCGGCGGCGGAACCGGGGACTGGCCGTTGATCTTCAGCGCGCCCTTGGCGCTGCCCAGCAGCGTCGCCCAGCCGCCGTTGCCCAACGTCGCCCCGATGCTGCAGGCCACCTCGCGGCTGCCGGCCGACCAGCTCGGCAACGACAGCGTGCTGTAAATCAGCGTCAACGTGGTGCTGCGCAACTGCACCGGTGCGAGGTAGGCGTCGGTCAGCTTGGTGCACGACTCCTTGATGAACGCGTCCTGCTCGGGTTCCGGAGGCAGTCCTTCAGGGAACCGCGCGAGCAGATTCACCGTGCCGGTGACCTCCATCGCGTGCGGCGCGACGCAGTCGACCGGGATGTCAGTGGGCTGGTTGGTGGCAGGGTCGATGCCCAGGCAGGTGCCGTCCGGCCAGACCTTGGACTGGTCGACGTCGGCGACCTTGCCCTGGTAGGCGATCTGCTGGTTGCCCGCCGCCGGCAATTGCAGGCCGCACAGCATCCGTCGCTCGCCGAACTGCCGCCACGCCTTGTCGCCCGACCACAGCATGCTGATGACGAACTTGCTGTTCGGGTCGAATTTGGGGCCCAGGTAACGGCGTACCGACGACTCGCACTGTTCCTGGCTGATCTGCTCGATTCGGGTGGCCGTGGGCGGCGGCGCGGACGGGGCGTACTCCGAGCCCGGGAAGGTGCGCATGTCGATCGACTCCGAGACTTCGAAGCGGTGCGCGTCCTTGCAGTCGACGACGGTGGCGGCCTCCGGCATCCGGTCGGGCCACATCAGGCAGTTGCCACCGGCCGCGCGGTTGAACGCGTCGTTGCCTTTTGCGCCGGTCGGCGGGAGCGGGTCGATGTAGCCGGCCAGCCGGCCGGGGCCGGGGCCGATCGGCAAGGCGGTGACCAGTCCGGCGATCAGCAAACCGCCCAGCGCGGTGAGCAGCAGCGCCCGCCGGGTCGCCGAGGCCTGCAGCGTCCCGTTCGGGACCCTCGGCCACTCGATGCGCGGCAGCCGACGACCAGCAACCTCGGGACCCGACGCCTGGTCGGCGTCGCGGTCGTTGCGTTCGGATTGGTGCCACATCGCCTCCATTCTGACAGGCGAACCTCGTCAAGTGACCGCTGTTACACAAGTGAAATGCTTGCCGTGGATGCCTGGCTACCAAGTAGGGTTCTAGCCCGTGATCGACCTGAAACTGCTCCGGGACAACCCCGACGCCGTACGCGAGTCGCAGACCAAGCGGGGCGAGGACCCGACGCTGGTCGACACGCTGCTGGCTGCCGACGCGGCGCGCCGGACCGCGATCGCGATCGCCGACTCGCTGCGCGCCGATCAGAAGGCGGCCAGCAAGAAGGTCGGCGGCGCATCGCCCGACGAGCGACCCGCGCTACTGCAGCAGGCCAAGGACCTGGCCGAGCAGGTCAAGACCGCCGAGACGCGACAAGCCGAGGCGGAAACGGCGTTCATCGGTGCGCACATGGCGATCTCCAACGTGATCATCGACGGGGTGCCGGCCGGCGGGGAGGACGACTTCGCCGTGCTCGACGTCGTCGGTGAACCGGCAGCCATCGACAACCCCAAGGATCACCTCGAACTCGGCGAGGCGCTGGGGCTGCTCGACATGGAACGCGGCGCCAAGGTGTCCGGGTCGCGGTTCTACTTCCTGACCGGCCAGGGCGCGCTGCTGCAACTGGGCCTGCTGAACATGGCGATCCGGCTGGCCGCCGACAACGGCTTCACCCCGATCATCCCGCCGGTGCTGGTGCGCCCCGAGGTGATGTCGGGAACGGGGTTCCTCGGCGCACATGCCGACGAGGTGTACCGAGTCGAGGCCGACGACCTATATCTCGTCGGGACCTCCGAGGTGCCGCTGGCCGGCTACCACTCGAACGAGATCCTCGACCTCTCCGACGGGCCGCAGCGCTACGCCGGCTGGTCGTCGTGTTTTCGCCGCGAAGCCGGCAGTTACGGCAAAGACACCCGCGGCATCATCCGGGTGCACCAGTTCGACAAGGTTGAGGCGTTCGTCTACTGCAACCCGGCCGACGCAGAGGCCGAACACGAGCGGCTGTTGGGTTGGCAGCGCGAGATGCTGGCCCGCATCGAGGTGCCGTATCGGGTGATCGATGTCGCCGCGGGCGACCTCGGCTCATCGGCGGCGCGCAAGTTCGACTGCGAGGCGTGGGTGCCCACCCAGCAGGCCTACCGGGAGCTGACTTCAACGTCGAACTGCACCACCTTTCAGGCCCGCCGGCTGGCGACGCGCTACCGCGACGACACCGGCAAGCCGCAGATCGCGGCGACGCTCAACGGCACGCTGGCCACCACCCGCTGGCTGGTGGCCATCCTGGAGAACCACCAGCAGCCGGACGGCAGCGTGCGGGTCCCCGCCGCGCTGGTGCCCTTCGTCGGCGCCGAGGTGCTGGAACCGCGTCACCGATGACCGCCATCGGAACCCCACTGTCGCCAACCGCGACCAAGGTCATGGTGCTGGGCTCCGGTGAACTCGGCCGCGAGGTGGTCATCGCGCTGCAGCGCCTCGGTGTCGAGACCATCGCCGTCGACCGCTACGACAACGCGCCGGCCCAGCAGGTCGCACACCATGCACGGACGATCACGATGTCGGATCCGGATCAGCTCAAGGCCCTGATCGCGGAGGATAAGCCCGACGTGGTCGTTCCAGAAATCGAGGCCATCGCCACCGGGGCGCTCGAAGAACTGGAGGCGGCCGGCGCGGTGCGGGTGATCCCCACCGCCCGGGCCGCGCGCCTGACGATGGACCGCGAGGGCATCCGGCGCCTGGCCGCTGAAACACTGGGCCTTCCCACCAGCCCATACCGGTTCTGTGACTCGCTGACCGAATTGCAGGCAGCCGCGGACGTGATCGGCTACCCCTGCATCGTCAAACCGGTGATGAGCAGCTCAGGCAAGGGGCAGAGCAAGGTCGAGGGCCCCGACGATGTCGAGGCGGCCTGGGCACATGCGATGGCCGGTGGGCGCGTCAGCCACGGCCGCGTCATCGTCGAGGGATTTGTCGACTTCGATTATGAGATAACGCTATTGACTATCCGTGCGCGCGGCGACGACGGTGAGGTCGGCACCCGCTTTTGCGCACCGATCGGCCACAAACAGGTCGACGGCGATTATGTCGAGAGCTGGCAGCCGCATCCGATGCCCGCCGCCGCGCTCGCCGACGCGCAGCGAATCGCCGACACCGTCACTGAAAACCTCGGCGGGCAAGGGATTTTCGGAGTCGAGCTGTTCGTCAAGGGTGACCACGTCTGGTTCAGCGAGGTCAGCCCGCGCCCGCACGACACCGGAATGGTCACGATGATCACCCAGTGGCAGAACGAATTCGAGCTGCATGCTCGGGCCATCCTCGGGCTTCCGGTCGACACCACGTGTAAGACCCCAGGTGCCAGCGCGGTGATCTACGGCGGCGTGGACGCCGCGGGCATCGTCTTCGACGGGGTGGACGACGCGCTCCGGGTGCCGCGGACCGATCTGCGTCTGTTCGGAAAGCCAGAAAGCTTCGTCACGCG
>NZ_JBYCLD010000475.1:0-7826 GCF_057473725.1 Mycobacterium sp. TH-M11
GGTGGTGCCCAACGGCTGCAGGAGTGCACCCATGCCGTGCGAGAAGAACGCGCCCCAGCCGTAGGGGAGATTTCCGGTGTCCACTGCCGCACCGCGGAAGAAGGCGAAGCTGAAGATCACCAGGAAGATCATGAACAGCACCAGCCAGGCGCCGCCGGTGTGTGAGCCGTAGAACCGGGACGCACGGCCGTACTCTTTGGGTTCGGAGCGCAGCCGGATGATCGCGAACGTTGTGATGCCGGCCAGCACGGCGAGCGCGATGAAGTCCTGCAGGAAGCCCAGCGCGTCCCACCGGCCGACAATCGGAATGTGGAAGTTCGGCACGAAAAGCGTCCCGTAGGCCTCGATGTAGACCGTGATGAGGATGAAAAAGCCCCACATCGTGAAAAAGTGCGCGAGACCCGGGATCGACCATTTCAGCAGCCGACGCTGGCCGAAGACCTCCGTGATCTGCGTCCAGATCCGGGTGCCCATGTCGTCGGTCCGGCCGGAGGCAGGCTGGCCGGACAGGGTGAGTTTGACCAGCCAGAGGACTCGGCGTAGTGCAAGCAAAGCGATGACCGCCGTCCCGCCCAAGCCGACGATCAACCTGATCAGCATCTGCGTGTGCACGAAGCCTCTCCCCAATATTCAGTGTTACTGACGGGTAACCAAATCCATGTTACCCGTCGGTAACTTAACTACCGCACCTGCTCAAGCCGCATAAGCATGCTCATAGTGACATCTTCGGCGGGGGTACCGCGACAAAGGTTGCCCTAACTTGGCTGTCGCCCGGCGCGGCGATCGGCCCATGAACGCGATGCGCAGGTCAGAAGTGCGGTATCGGAGGTATTGGGGGCAAATTGCTGCGCCACCAGTGACGCCGCGAAGGCTGCGGTGTCCACGTCTCGGTCGGCGCCGGCTCGACAGTGGTCTCCTCGGGCGACGTCGTCGTGGTGGGCGGTGTTGTCGATGGGCTCGTCGACCGAGTGGTCGACGTGGTCGACGCCGTCGTCGATGGTCGCGCCGGGACGGGAGTCGGGGCGCTGCCGCCGTTGCCCCGGGCCAGGATTACCAGGCCGTAGATGATGATCGCGATCAACACCACCACTGCCAGCCCCCACAGGGTCAGGCCCCACCGCCTGAGGTACCACGGGGGCTGGTCTCGGGCGACGCTGAAGCGCTCTGTTTGGTCACGATCCCACGGATAGCCGTCATACGGCGTCCGGTTGCCGTTCACGGCCAGGGCATCCAGCCGTGGTGGTGATGGTGATGGTGCTCGTCGTCGTCTGCTGTCGTCGTCGGCGTGGGCACGGTGGTGGCCGGTTCTGTCGTCGTGGGCGTCTCCGGCGGCGCGACGGGTTCGGTAGTCGGTGTCGGTGTCGGCGACGTCGGTGACGTGGTTGGAGAGGTCGGGGTTTGCGTCGTGCCGCCCTGGCCGCCGGTCTGGTCGGCGAACAGGTAAAACGCCAGACCGAGCAGCATGGCCACGAACAGGCCGATCACGACCAGAATGATCGGACTGCGGTACCAGGGTCCACCACCTTGCGGTGGTGGCGGGACGCCGGCACGGCTGTAGTCGTAAGAGCCGGTCGGCGCTTCGCTGGGATCGTCTGGAGGTCCGTAACCCGTCACTGATCTGATCCTAGTCGCGGTACGTGGCTGTGTGCAGCGGCAGTGGCTCAGAACCCGTGCGGAAGTGTAATCACCGTGTGCGGCAACGTGATTGTCGAAGGAACGTGTAGGTGATGGTGGTGATGTGGCGACTCGTCGGGCGCCGGAGAGTCGTCCGCCGGCGGCGGCGCCTCCGCCGATGTCTGCTCGGGACTCTCGGATGGCGGCGCTTCGGTGGTCGGCGGGGCGGTCGTCGTCAGTGACGGAGAGCCGGTGGACGACCGTGTCGGGATGGTCGACGACGTCTCTGGTGCCGGGATGTCGGTCCCGCCGCCACGTGCCAGCTTGACGATGCCGTAGGTCAGCAACGCCAGCAGCAGTGCGACCAGCAGCCCCCACAGGGCCAACATCACCCGATTGCGGTACCACGGATCTGGCGCACCATCGGATTCGGTCGCGTCCGGAATGCCCGCTGGCGCGCTTACCGCAACTCGCTGCTGCGTAGCGGCGGCGCCGTATTCGGCCATTTGGGTCGGCCAGTAGCTGGGGTCGTCCGGCGCGCCAGTCACACCCCGATGCTACGTCAGAGCTGTCGCCCGACTTCGTCGGCGAAAAGCTGCAGCTGATCGATGTCGGACATGTCCAGCAGCTGCAGATACACCCGCCGCAGCCCGATCTCGCCGTACGTGCCCAGCTGGTCGACGATCTGCGCCGGGGTGCCGGCCAGCGGAGAGTTCGACCGCAGCTCGTCGACTTCGCGCCCGATGGCGTCGGCCCGCTTGGCGATCTCGGCTTCGGTGCGACCGGCGCACACCACGAAGGCCGCGGAGTAGATCAGCGAATCGGCGGGCCGGCCGACCGCATCGACGGCCTCGCGAACCCGGTCGAACTGCGCCCTGAGGGTCTCGATCGGCGCGAACGGCACGTTGTACTCGTCGGCGAAGGTGGCGGCCAGCCGCGGCGTCTTCCTGGCGCCCGATCCGCCGATGATGATCGGCGGATGCGGCCGCTGCACCGGCTTGGGCAGCGCCGGCGAGTCGTTGACCGCGTAATGCGCGCCCGCGTAGTCGAACGTCTCGCCGACCGGCGCGGTCCACAGGCCGGTGATCAGCTCCAACTGCTCGGTGAGCCGGGCGAATCGCTCGCGCAGCGGCGGAAACGGGATCGCGTAGGCCAGATGTTCCTTTTCGAACCAGCCGGTGCCGAGCCCGAATTCGACTCGCCCGTTGCTCATGTCGTCGACCTGGGCCACCGCGATGGCCAGCGGACCCGGGTGGCGGAATGTCGCCGAGGTGACCAGCGTGCCCAACCGGATCGTCGAGGTCTCCCGCGCGATGCCGCCCAGAGTCACCCACGAGTCCGTCGGGCCGGGCAGCCCGTCACCGCCCATCGCCAAATAATGGTCGGAGCGAAAGAACGCGGAGTATCCGAGCGACTCCGCGGCCTGCGCCACCGCGAGTTGGTCGGAGTAACTGGCACCTTGCTGCGGTTCTACGAATACCCGAAAGTCCACGAGCGCAACACTAGGCGGCGTGTCGTCGCCTCGAGAAATGTTACCGGGCATCGGTCCTGCCCGTTGGGCGGGTTGGGCCCAGCAAAAGCGGCCGGCGCGACTTAGAAGGTGTCGACCTTCTCGATGCTGACGAACATGCCGTGGCCGGTGCGCTGGTTGGTGAATCGCGTGCCGCTCTCGGTGGCCGCGATCGTCCAACCGACTGCGTCGTAGGTCTTGTAGTCGATGGGCACCGTGGGAATGTCGCCGAGATTGCCCGCCACCCATTGCACTTCGCCGGCGGCGGTCACGTTGACGCCGTTGGCTTTTTCGCCGTCTGCCATCGGCGGATCGGTGAACGGCGCTTCGCAGCCCACGCTGTCACTGTCGATCTGGCAGCGGGTCTGGCCGGACTTGGTCTCGATGAACACCCGGCCGTTCGGGTCCGGCGCCAACGGGATGGCGCCCGCCGGCGGGGTACCGGGCGACGGAGCCGACGGCGCCGGTGCCGGGATCGATGGCTTGGCCTTGGGCAACGACGTTTCGGTGGGTCCCGCTCCCGGCGACGCGGTGGGGGTGCCAGGCGTCGTGGAATGGCATCCGCTGAGCAGCGCAGCACTCAACGCCAGGCCGACCAGTAGTCGACCGCCGGCGTGGGGGTGGACGTTGCGCGGGGACATCGCAGAAAAGCGTACGCACGACGCCGAGCAAGTGAGCGCAGTGACGCGCCCTTCGGGACCGTTCTACCGTGACAGCGGGCCTGTTCAGCCGCGGGTGAGCGGCCGCCGACCGGGACGGCAGCGCGGCGGCCGCTAGTCGCTGACGGTCAATGTCTGCGCCGCGGCGCCGAACATCGTCTGCTTGATGGCGCCCAGCGTGCCCTGGTCCTTGCCGTCGAGCGGGCGCAGCAGGTCCACGGCCGCGGCAGTGACGACGCCCTCGGTGGCGACGGCGTCGACAATGCCCAGGCTCGCCGCGTCGTCTCCGCCGAAGCGTCGCCCAGTGGTCATCGAGGCCACGGCGGCCCGCGGAGTCAGCTTGGCTTGGATCAGCGCGGCCATGCCGGGGGTGAACGGGATGCGGATGTCGACTTCGGGAAAGCAGAAGTAGCCGCGATCTGAGCGCATCACCCGGAAGTCGTGGGCGATCGCCAGCATCGCGCCGGCGCCAAATGCGTGGCCGACGACCGCCGCCGCGGTCGGAATCGGCAGGGTGAGGAACCGGGCCAGCATGGCCTGCACTCGTCCGACGTACCACGTCGTCTGATCGCCGTGTGCGGTCAGCCAGTCCAGATCGAGCCCATTGGAGTAGAACTTGCCGCTGCCGGTGGTGACCAGCCCGTGGGCGCCGGAAGCGACCAATTCATCGAGCAGGCTGTCCATTTCATCGAGAAACTCTGGCGAGAAACGGTTTTCGTCATCCCCGAGATCGAGGACGGCGATTTTCTCCTCGTGGGCCAGGCTGATGGTCACGTGTTTCCTTTCTGAAGAGGTGGTGGTCCGACGCGCCCGCCCTATTACTCTTGCGCCAGTTCGGCGACGTCAGGTGTCGGGCCGCCGATCCCGGACGCGCTGGCGACGCGGTCCCGCACCAGGAACCAGCCGCCGATCAGGGCGGGGACCGCCGCCACGAGCGCCGCGATCACCCAGGGCCCCTTCTCCGGATCGAGTGTCATCAGCACCAGCACGCCCACCAGGAACGTCAGCGTCAGGTAGCCGCTGTACGGCGCCAGCGGCATTCTGAAGTCGGGCCGGATCATGGTCCCGGCTTTCACCCAGTGGTAAAGCCGGAGTTGGCAGATCACGATCGTGGCCCACGCCGCCAGGACGCCGACCGCGGCGATGTTGAGCACGATTTCGAAGGCATCGCTGGGCTTGATCGCGTTGAGCGCGACGCCGAACAGGCCGATGACGGCGGTCAGCAGGATTCCGCCATAGGGCACACCGTTTTTCGACATCCGCGCGGTGAACTTCGGGCCGCTGCCGTTGACCGACATCGAGCGCAGAATCCGGCCGGTGGAATACAGGCCGGCGTTCAGGCTGGAGAAGGCGGCGGTGAGCACCACCAGGTTCATCAGCGAGTCGGCGCCGCTGAAACCGATGTAGGAGAAAAAGGTGACGAACGGGCTCTCGCCCCGCTTGTAGGCCGTGTAGGGCAGCAGCAGCGCCAGTAAAAGCACCGACCCGCAATAGAATACCGCGATGCGGGCGATCACCGAATTGATCGCCCGCGGCATGACCTTCTCCGGGTTCGCCGTTTCTCCCGCGGCTGTCCCTACCAATTCGACTGCGGCGTAGGCGAATATCACCCCGGAGGTGACGAGCACCAGCGGTAGCAGGCCGGTCGGCAAGAACCCGTCGTGGGTGGCCCACAGGGCGGGCCCGGTGGTCTTGCCGTCGATCTTGAACCGGCCGGCCAGGAAGACGATGCCGACGACCAGGAACGTCGTCAGCGCGACCACTTTGATCAGTGCCGCCCAGAACTCGAACTCGCCGAAGGCCTTTACCGATATCAGGTTGACCGACACCACCGCCGCCAGGGCGATGAGTGCGAGCGTCCACTGCGGGACGGCTTGGAAGGCGGTCCAGTAGTGGAAGTAGCTCGCGATCGCGGTGCTGTCCACGATGGCCGCCATTGCCCAGTTCAGGAAGTACATCCAGCCCGCGACGAAAGCCGCCTTCTCGCCGAAGAACTCGCGGGCGTAGGAGACGAACGAGCCCGACGCGGGGCGGTGCAGCACGAGTTCGCCGAGCGCGCGCAGGATCAAGAACACGAAGCCGCCGCAGATCCCGTAGACGAGGAACAAGCCGGGCCCGGCGGACGCAAGGCGGGCGCCGGCGCCCATGAACAGGCCGGTGCCGATCGCGCCACCAATCGCGATCATCTGCATCTGGCGGTTGCTGAGGTCGTGGTGATAGCCCTCGTCCTCGCGAGCGAACCGGGAGGATCCGCCCGCGACGGGACCGGGCGTGCTGGGCGGCGATGGCATCGAATTCCTATCGTCGTGGGGCAATGCTGCGGCACCGGGCACGACCGCTGAGGAGCTGGTTGGCGAAACTATCCCACGCTGTGATGTCCGCCTCAACCGTTGGGGAACAAACCCGGAGGCTACCCCGTTGAGCACATAGACAAGATTGAGTGACCTAGACTCAACAATGACTTGACAGCGGCGTACCGCCAGGGGCAAGGTTGAGTGCAGTTCGCTCAGCAGCGTAGTGCATACGAAGCTCGATTATCAGGAGGAACCAACTATGGCTCGTGCGGTCGGTATCGACCTCGGGACCACCAACTCCGTCGTCGCAGTTCTTGAGGGTGGCGACCCCGTCGTCGTCGCCAACTCGGAGGGCGCCAGGACGACGCCATCCATTGTGGCGTTCGCGCGCAACGGCGAAGTGCTGGTGGGTCAGCCCGCCAAAAACCAGGCAGTGACCAACGTCGACCGGACCATTCGCTCGGTCAAGCGGCACATGGGCACCGACTGGTCCGTAGAGATCGACGGAAAAAATTACACCGCTCAGGAGATCAGCGCCCGCACCTTGCAGAAGCTGAAGCGTGACGCCGAAAGCTACCTCGGTGAGGACATCGCCGACGCGGTGATCACCGTGCCCGCGTACTTCAACGACGCTCAGCGTCAGGCCACCAAGGAAGCCGGCCAGATCGCCGGCCTCAACGTGCTCCGGATCGTCAACGAGCCGACCGCGGCCGCGCTGGCCTACGGCCTGGACAAGGGCGAGAAGGAACAGACCATCCTGGTCTTCGATCTCGGTGGCGGCACCTTCGACGTGTCGCTGTTGGAGATCGGCGACGGCGTCGTGGAGGTCCGCGCGACCTCCGGTGACAACCACCTCGGCGGTGACGACTGGGATCAGCGCGTCGTGGACTGGCTGGTCGAGAAGTTCAAGGGCACCAGCGGCATTGACCTGACCAAGGACAAGATGGCGATGCAGCGGCTGCGGGAAGCGGCCGAGAAGGCCAAGATCGAGCTCTCCAGTTCGCAGAGCACCTCGATCAACCTGCCCTACATCACCGTGGATGCGGACAAGAACCCGCTGTTCCTCGACGAGCAACTGACCCGCGCGGAATTCCAGAAGATCACCCAGGATCTGCTCGACCGCACGCGGCAGCCGTTCCAGTCGGTGATCAAGGACGCCGGTATCGCGGTGTCCGAGATCGACCATGTGGTGCTGGTCGGTGGTTCCACCCGGATGCCCGCGGTGTCGGAGCTGGTCAAGGAAATGACCGGTGGCCAAGAGCCCAACAAGGGCGTCAACCCCGATGAGGTTGTCGCCGTGGGTGCCGCGCTGCAGGCCGGCGTGCTCAAGGGTGAGGTCAAAGATGTTCTGCTGCTTGATGTCACACCGCTGAGCCTGGGTATCGAGACCAAGGGTGGCGTGATGACCAAGCTGATCGAGCGCAACACCACCATCCCGACCAAGCGGTCGGAGACCTTCACCACCGCCGACGACAATCAGCCGTCGGTGCAGATCCAGGTCTTCCAGGGGGAGCGCGAAATCGCTTCGCACAACAAGCTGCTCGGCTCTTTCGAGTTGACCGGCATTCCGCCGGCTCCGCGCGGCGTCCCGCAGATCGAGGTCACCTTCGACATCGACGCGAACGGCATCGTGCACGTCACGGCCAAGGACAAGGGCACCGGCAAGGAGAACACGATCAAGATCCAGGAGGGCTCCGGCCTGTCCAAGGAGGAGATCGACCGGATGATCAAGGACGCCGAGGCGCACGC
>NZ_JBYCLD010000476.1:0-2438 GCF_057473725.1 Mycobacterium sp. TH-M11
CGTGGCCTGCATCCGCTGAATCCGGTGAACAAGACTCGTTGCGGTGGAATGCAATTGGAGTTGCCGATCCGGGTCCGGGGCATCAGTCCCCGCAGCCCGCTGCCCGGCGACGATGGATTGTCGCCGGTGACCGCCGATCTGGTGCAGGGTTTGGCGGCCGCGGCTCGGTCCTGGAAATTAGAGTCGACATAACTACACGACCGGAGGTGGCCGATGGCCGGAAACGCCTTACGCTTTTCGCTGGGCATACACGCAGCAGGGTCGCTGACCGTGTTGCGGGACAAGGTAAAGCGTTATGAGGACATCGGCTTCGATGCCCTGCACCTGCCTGATCACCTCGGCGCCCCGGCACCCTTTCCGGTGCTGACGGCGATCGCCTCGGCGACATCGCGGGTGCGGCTTGGCACCTACGTGCTCAACGCCGGGTTCTACAAGCCCGCGCTGCTGGCGCGCGATGCGGGCGAAGTCGACCAACTCAGCGGCGGCAGACTCGACCTGGGACTCGGCGCCGGTTACGTCCGCGAGGAATTCGAAGCCGCTGAGCTGCCATACCCCACCGCCGGCGAACGCGTCGACCACCTCGAGCACATCACAACCTACCTGAAGAAGCATCTGCCGAAGGTGCCAATTCTGATCGCCGGCAACGGAAATCGGCTGTTGACCATCGCCGCCCAGCACGCCGACATGATCGGTTTGACCGGCGCCAGCTCACTCGGCGACCGGGTTGAGTTCGTCCGCAATGTCGCGGGCGAACGGTTCGCCGATCTCGAGCTCAACCTCGCCATCACCGCTGTTCCATCCGGCGGCTCCGAGCGGCCTGACCTGGCACTCACCCGTCGTTACACGGACCTGTCCGACGAGGAGTTGCTGGCCCTGCCGTCGGTGCTCAGCGGATCGCCGAGCGGTATCGCCGACACCTTGCGAAGCTACCGCGAGAACTACGGCCTGACGTCGTTCACCTTCCAGGAAAACCACGTCGACACCATCGCCAAAGTGATCGCCGAGCTGAATTGACCGCCCAGTTCCGTATGGTGGATTGATGCGTTTCAACCCTCCCCCGAACTGGCCAACGCCCCCCAAGGACTGGACCCCGCACGCGGACTGGTCACCCGATCCCTCCTGGCCGCCGCCGCCGCCCGGCTGGCAGCTGTGGATCGAGGACGACGTTCCAGCACCACTGGGACGGCTCAAGCACGACGGCGACGACGGCGAGTACTTCGGCGACGAGAACGCATGGGCCGACGACGCCGGCCCGGCACCGGTTAGCGGCGAGCTGGACGTGGCGGTAGCGCCGCCGCCGCCGGACCCGACCGCGGTAGCGCCCGAAGACCTTGCGGTGCAACACCTCGGGCAGTACGCCACGGTCAAGTGGGACGACGATCGCCAATACGCAATCGGCACCATCGTCGCCGTGTCCGCCGACGCCGGCGAGGTGCGTCTCACACTTGACGGCCTCGCCGAGCCGATCACTTTTCCGCGCGATACGCCCGGCAGCCCGCGACTGCTGGTCTGGATGTAACGCCCTGGCGAAGGCGGTCCCCGTCGTTTGCCTGACCGGTTACCTCGGTGCCGGCAAGACGACGCTGCTCAACCACGTGCTGCGCAGCCCGGGCGCTCGGATCGGGGTCGTTATCAACGACTTCGGTGAACTCAACGTCGACGCCATGCTGGTGGCCGGGCAGATCGACGAGCCGGTCTCGATCGCCGGCGGCTGCATCTGCTGTCTGCCTGACGACGGCGGCATCGACGACGCGCTGACCAAGCTGGCCGACCCGCGGCTCAAGCTCGATGCGGTGATCGTCGAGGCCAGCGGTTTGGCCGATCCGCTCATCGTCTCGCGCATCATCGGCTTCAGCAAGGTGGCCGGCTTTCGTTACGGCGGCCTGGTCGACGTCATCGATGCCACAACGCATTTCGACATCGTCGACACCGGCGAGGTGCTGCCCGCGCGCTACCGCGCGGCGTCCCTCGTCGTCGTCAACAAGCTCGACCGGCTCGACGACCCGGCCACCATGGTCGACCGGGTCGAACGACGCGTGCGCAAGCAGAATTCACGGGCGACGGTCGTTGGGTCGATAGACGGGCAGATCGATCCGCGCATGCTGTTTGACGTCGCGGGGGCCAACGATGAACCGGGCCAACTGTCCTTGCGCGAATTGCTGGTCGAGGAGACCGTGGCGGCCCACGAACACGACCACGCGCATGCCGACTCGGTGACCGCGACCAGCGTCGGCGAGGTCGACCCCGGGGCGTTGATCGACCTGCTCGAGGAGCCTCCGGCCGGGGTGTATCGCCTGAAGGGCGCCGCGCGGATGCGAGACGGGCGAGGTACGGCCACCGTGGCGGTCAACCTCGTCGGCCCGACGATCCATCTCGCGCAGGCACCGCCCAAAGCCGCGGCCAACTTTCTGGTCGCGATCGGGATGAACCTCGACACC
>NZ_JBYCLD010000477.1:0-1639 GCF_057473725.1 Mycobacterium sp. TH-M11
GGTCAATGTCCTGATCGGCGGCATCGCGCTCGGCCTCGCGGACGGACCGACCGAGGCGCACAAGGTCAACCTGGCCCGGATGCTGCTCAAGAACGTCGAGGCCGAGAGCTCGGAGTGGCCCAGCGAGATGCTCGATGTCCGCCGCGAGGCGGTCCGCGCCAAGTATGGAGCCCTCGTCGACCATGTGGTGGGGTTCAGCTGATGCTCGCCGCGATGTGCCGCGCCTACGGCCCGCCCGAAGGTCTCGTCGTCGAGCAGGTCCCCGACTTGATTCCGGGGCCCGGCCAAGTGGTGGTGCGGGTGCACGCGGCGGCGGTCAACTTCCCCGATGTGCTGCTGATCGACGGTAAATACCAGGTCAAGATTCCGCCGCCGTTCATTCCGGGTAGCGAGCTGGCCGGTGAGGTGATCGCCGTCGGCACGGGCGCATCGGTTCGGCCCGGCCAACGGGTCTCGGCCACAACGTTTGTCGGTGCGTTTGCCGAGCAGGCGCTGCTGCCCGCGGAGTCGGTGACCGCGATACCCGACACAGCCGACTACGCATCCGCGGCGGCCTTCGGAGTCACCTACCGCACCGCCTACCACGCGCTGCGGTCGATCGCCGAAGTCGGGCAGGGCGACTGGGTGGTGATCCTCGGCGCCGCCGGAGGCGTGGGATTGGCCGCGGTCGATCTCGCGGTGGCGATGAAGGCACGGGTGCTGGCCGCCGCGTCGAGCCCGGAGAAGCTCGAGCTGTGCCGCCAGCGCGGCGCCGAGGCGACGGTCGACTACGACCGCGAAGATCTGAAAACCCGCATCCGCGAGCTCACCGACGACGACGCCCACGCGGTGCTCGACCCCGTGGGCGGGCGCTACGCCGAGCCGGCCCTGCGCGCCCTGGCACGCGGCGGCACGTTCGTCACTCTGGGCTACGCTGCCGGCACGATCCCCGCCATCCCGCTGAATTTGGTCTTGCTCAAGGGAATCACCCTTCGCGGCATGGAGATTCGCACATTCATGAGCGATCACCCAGACGACTGCGCCCGTGACATGCGGGAGTTGACGCAGATGTTCGCCGACGGCACGATCCGGCCTTACATCGGCGCCCGGTTTCCGTTGGGCGACACCGCGGCGGGCCTACGGCTGGTGGCCGATCGCAAAGCGATCGGCAAGGTGGTCATCGACGTCACGGCGTGACGATGTTGAACGACGGGTCCGGCCGGTCAAAGACACCCAGGAACCGCACCAGGGCCGCTTGATCGCCGGAGATCGCGAAACCCGGAGAGTCGACGTCGCCGGACACTAGCCGGACCAGCCTAAAAGCGCTGTCCAGCTGGATAGTTGCGGAAGCGGTCGCCGAATCCGCAGGCACCTTGCGATGCACCAGCACCCCGTTCCGCAGAGCGAGCCGGTAGTTGACGTCGCGATCGGTCAGCGAGACATCGACGGCCAGGTCCAGATCCCATGCCCGCGGCCCGTTCACGCTGATCGCCATTCCGTCGAAGATCTGTTCCGGTGTCAGCTGGGCCATCAACGTCGGCGAGGACGGCTGCGCCGCAGTCCCGAAGTTGCCGCCGCGCAATTCGGTCGCTCCGGACAGGAAGAAGTTGCGCCAGGTCGCGTTCTCCGCGCCGTAGGCCAACTGCTCCAACGTCTCGGC
>NZ_JBYCLD010000478.1:0-2371 GCF_057473725.1 Mycobacterium sp. TH-M11
TCAGCGCCGCTCCAACAGCCCGAGCAGGTAGGCGCCGTAACCGGACTTCAGCAACGACTCGGCCCGCCGGGTCAACTGGCTGTCGTCGATGAAGCCCATCCGCCAGGCCACCTCCTCGGGGACGCCGACTTTCAACCCCTGCCGCCGTTCCAGCGTGCGAACGTAGTCGCCGGCATCGGCCAGTGATTCAAACGTCCCGGTATCCAGCCACGCCGTGCCACGAGCAAGCACTTCGACGGCCAGGCGGCCCTGGTTGAGGTAAACCCGGTTGACGTCGGTGATTTCGTATTCGCCTCGGGCGGAGGGTTTTAGATCTCGGGCGATCTCGATCACGTCGTTGTCGTAGAAGTACAGACCCGGCACCGCATAGCTCGACTTCGGCGTCGCCGGCTTCTCCTCGATCGACAACGCGATGCCGTCGGCGTTGAATTCGACGACACCGTAGGCAGACGGGTTGGCCACCCGGTAGGCGAAAATTGCTCCCCCGCTGAGATTTTCGAAACGCCGAAGGTTTGTTCCCAAGCCGGGGCCGTAGAAGATGTTGTCGCCCAACGCCAATGCCACCGACCCGGAACCGATGTGGTCAGCACCGATCACGAACGCTTGCGCCAGTCCTTGCGGTCGGTCCTGCACCGCGTAAGTGATGTTGGTACCGAAGGCGCTGCCATCGCCGAGCACTCGTCCGAATGCGGGCGCATCGGTAGCGGTGGTGATGACCTGGATGTCGCGGATGCCCGCCAGTATCAGGGTGGACAGCGGGTAGTAGATCATCGGCTTGTCGTAGACCGGTAACAGTTGCTTGCTGACGCCCATGGTGATCGGGTGCAGGCGCGTGCCCGCACCGCCCGCCAGAATGATCCCGCGCATCGGCCGCTCCTCAGTCGACTTGGTCGGCGTCGGTGAGTTCGGTAGCGGCCAGCGCAACCGCCAGGTCGTCGTGGCGGAACACCGACGTGACGTGATCGTGGACGACACGGAAGGCCGACGCAAAGGTGGAGCCGGATTCGCCGGGGCCGCCGGTCCGTTGTTCGACCACGACAACGCCGTCGTGGACGAAGATCCGGCCAACTTCGGCATGGCGCGGGTGGGCGGTCGCCCACTCTCGCAGTGCGGCATGGCCCTGGGCGGCGCCATGCGCGTCGCCGACTTCGATGTCGTCGCTGGACAGAGCCAGAAGCGTGTCGGTGTCAGCCTCGTTCAACGCGTCGTGCCACGCCAGTACCGTGGCGATCTCCGATGTGGTCATGCAAAGGAACGTACCGCGTTCGGCAGAAAAAACATTGAGTCAGGCTACGCGCCGCCCCAGGCAGTGCACACGCCAGCCGGCCTGTTGCCAGCGTTGGACGTCGAGGCAGTTACGGCCGTCGACGACGACGCAGGAGCGCACCCGATCGGCGAGCGCCGCGGGATCGAGGTCAACGAACTCAGGCCACTCGGTGAGCACGAGTACCGCGTCGGCACGATCGCATGCTTCCTCAACCGAGACTGCGTAGTTCAGGGTCGGGAACAGCCGTTGCGCGTTCTCCAGCGCCTTCGGGTCGTAGACGTTGACGGCAGCGCCGTTGAGTTGCAGTTGGCCGGCGACATTGAGCGCGGGCGAGTCACGCACGTCGTCGGATTCGGGCTTGAACGCGGCGCCCAGAACGGCGATGTTCGCGCCCAAAAGCGAACCGCCACAAGCCTTGGTCGCGAGTTCGACCATGCGGGTGCGCCGGCGCATGTTGATGTTGTCGACTTCCCGCAGGAAGGTCAGCGCCTGATCCGCACCCAGCTCACCGGCCCGGGCCATGAACGCGCGGATGTCTTTCGGTAGGCAGCCGCCACCGAAACCCAAGCCGGCGTTGAGGAATCGGCGCCCGATCCGTGGGTCGTGACCGAGCGCGTCGGCCAGCAACTTGACGTCGGCTCCGGCGGCCTCGCACACCTCGGAGATCGCGTTGATGAACGAGATCTTGGTCGCCAGGAAGGCGTTGGCGGAGACCTTCACCAGTTCGGCGGTCTGCAGATCGGTCACCAGGAAAGGCACACCGTCGCCGAGTATCGGTGCGTACATCTCCCGGATGGCGGCCTCGGCACGCGTCGAACCAGCCTGCACGCCAAGCACAATGCGATCGGGGTGCAGGGTGTCGTGAACCGCGAAACCTTCGCGCAGGAATTCCGGATTCCAGGCCACTTCGACGTCCACCCCGTGACGTGCGGCCGCCCGCGCCCGCCCGACCAGCTCAGCGGCGGTCCCGACCGGGACGGTGGACTTTCCGACGATCACCGCGGGCCGCGTCAGCCGCGGTGCGAGCGTGTCGATCACGGCATGTACATGGCTCAGGTCGGCGCCGTATTCGCCACGCTTCTGCGGAGTACCGACTCCGAGGAA
>NZ_JBYCLD010000479.1:0-3967 GCF_057473725.1 Mycobacterium sp. TH-M11
GTCGTCGAGGGTGAAGCTGCGCTGCCCGGGCCGAACCAGGTAGGCGGCCAGCGCGGTGTCGGAGCTGACACCGTTCAGCGTCCAGCCGCGTCCCGCGAGGTCGTGGATGGCCAACTTGGCCTCGTGTAAGGCTTTCGGCTTTTCGGGGTCGGCCAGCCAATTGGCCAGCGCGGCGTCGTCCTCGGGTGTGACGGTGGTGGTGTCGATGAACGCGCCGTCGCCGTCTGCGGCGGCGATCGCCAGGGCGGTTGCGTCGCCGCCGTAGGGCAGATGCGTCCCGACCACTGCCAGGCCGGCACGGCGACCGTCGGCGACGTGGTCGGTGAGCCACTGCGCGACCGTGCCGGGCTCCAGCGCTCCCCCACGCACGTCGAACCCTGCGTCGACCTCCGGTTCGACGGCGGCCAGCGTGTCGAACAGCCGGTCGCGCAGCACCCGGAACTCCAGCTGGTCGAACAGTTGGTGGATCTGGTCGCGGTCCCAGGGCTGCATCCGCAACGTGTCCGGTGTCTGGGCCAGCGGCACGTCACGGACCAGATCGGTGAGCTCGCGGTTGAGCACCACGCTGGACAGGTTGGCCCGCAACGCGTCGCCGACCTTGCCGCGCACCGACTCCACGTCGTCAACCAGCGCCTGCAGCGACCCGTATTCGGCGATCCACTTGGTCGCGGTCTTCTCCCCCACGCCGGGGATGCCGGGCAGGTTGTCGCTCGGGTCGCCGCGCAGCGCGGCGAAGTCTGGGTACTGCTTTGGCGTCAAGCCGTACTTCTCGACCACGGCCGCCGGGGTGAAGCGGGTCAGCTCGCTGACGCCCTTGCGCGGGTACAGCACCGTCACGCCGTCGGAGACCAGCTGCAACGCGTCGCGGTCGCCGGTGACCACCAGGACCCGGTAGCCCTCTTGTTCGGCCTGCGTGGTCAGCGTGGCAATGATGTCGTCGGCTTCGAAGCCTGTTTCGGCGAGCGTCGTAATACCAAGGGCAGCAAGGACTTCCTTGGTGATGTCGATCTGACCACGGAACTCGTCCGGGGCGCTCGACCGGTTGGCCTTGTATTCCGGGTAGCGGTCGGAGCGAAACGTCTGACGCGACACGTCGAAGGCGGCGGCGATGTGGGTGGGCGCCTCGTCGCGCAGCAGGTTGATCAGCATCGCGGTGAACCCGTACACCGCGTTGGTGGTCAGTCCGCCCTGGGTTTTGAAGTTCTCGGCGGGCAGCGCATAGAAGGCCCGGTATGCCAGCGAGTTGCCGTCCAGCAGCATCAACGTGGGCGTGTCGTCGGTGGCCTTGCCGGCCTGTGTCTTCTTGCTCGCGATCCTGGCTGGGCTCACGGCGTCAACTCTAGGCACTGGGTCCGACGCCGAGTAGCGACGTCCACCGCCTCGAACTGCAACACGTTTCAGTTTTGTGGTCAGGCTGGGTAGGCTGGCCCGGTGCCCGAGGTCACCAGCAAACAACCGGCTATCGACGGATGGTTCGCCGCCGACGAGACCGCCAATCCGCATCTGATCGGCAGTAAGTGCCCACAGTGCGGCACCTACGTCTTCCCGCCGCGGGAGAACAACTGCCCCAACCCGGCCTGCGACAGCGACGTACTAGAGGCCGTCGCGTTGTCGCGGCGCGGGACACTGTGGAGCTACACCGAGAACCGCTATCCTCCGCCGGCGCCCTATCCCGCCCCGGATCCGTTCGTGCCGTTCGCTATTGCCGCGGTGGAACTCGCCGACGAGGGCATCATCGTGTTGGGCAAGGTCGTCGAGGGCACGCTGGCCGCCGATCTCAAAGTCGGCATGGAGATGGAGTTGGCAACCATGACCCTGTTCACCGACAGCGACGGGGTCGAACGCCTCGTGCACGCCTGGAGGCGCGCCGGTGACGATGCAGAGCGAAGCGATGAAAAGGAGCGGCGCAAATGAGGATCGCGAAATGAGTCCCGATCCGCTCTACATCCTCGGCGCCGGCATGCACCCGTGGGGCAAGTGGGGCCGAGACTTCACCGAATACGGCGTCGTCGCCGCCCGCGCCGCACTCGCCGAAGCCGGGCTGGACTGGCAGCAGATCCAGTTGGTCGCCGGCGCCGACACCATCCGCAACGGCTACCCGGGCTTCATCGCGGGGTCGACGTTCGCGCAGAAGCTCGGCTGGAACGGCGTGCCGGTCAGCTCCAGCTATGCCGCCTGCGCCAGCGGATCGCAGGCGCTGCAGAGCGCCCGCGCCCACATCCTGGCCGGGTTCTGCGACGTCGCGCTGGTCATCGGTGCCGACACCACCCCCAAGGGCGCGTTCGCCCCGGTCGGTGGCGAACGCAAGAATGACCCCGACTGGCAGCGGTTCCACCTGATCGGCGCGATGAACCCGGTGTACTTCGCCCTGCTCGCTCGTCGCCGGATGGACCTGTACGGGGCGACGGCGGAAGACTTCGCCCAAGTGAAGGTGAAGAACTCCCAGCACGGCCTGCAGAACCCGAATGCCCGCTACCGCAAGGAGTCCTCGGTCGAGGACGTGCTGGCCAGCCCGGTGGTCAGCGACCCGCTGCGCCAGCTCGACATCTGCGCCACCTCCGACGGCGCGGCCGCCCTGATTGTGGCCAGCGCGGACTTCGCCCGCAAGCACCTGGGCTCACTCGACGGCGTGCCGTCGGTGCGCGCGGTCAGCACGGTGACCCCGCAGTACCCGCAGCACTTGCCCGAATTGCCGGACATCGCAACGGATTCCACGGCGGTCGTGCCGGCGCCGGAGCGGGTGTTCAAAGACCAGATCCTGGACGCGGCCTACGCCGAAGCCGGCATCGGGCCCGAGGACGTCAGCCTGGCCGAGGTCTACGACCTGTCCACCGCGCTGGAACTCGACTGGTACGAGCATCTAGGGCTGTGCCCCAAAGGCGAGGCCGAGGCGCTGCTGCGCAGCGGCGCCACCGCCCTCGGAGGCACGGTGCCGGTCAACCCGTCGGGCGGGCTCGCGTGCTTCGGTGAGGCGATCCCCGCGCAGGCGATCGCGCAGGTCTGCGAGTTGACCTGGCAGTTGCGCGGTCAGGCCACCGGCCGGCAGGTGGAAGGCGCCACCGTCGGCGTCACCGCGAACCAGGGCCTGTTCGGCCACGGATCCTCGGTGATCGTCGCGCGCTAGTTGCGAGCCTGCGCTCCGCCGCGAGGGTGCACGGTTGCACTCCCGCTACGGCGTGTCGACGGTCAGACACGCACGCTCGGCGATCACCATTAACTCGGTGCGTCCTTCGCCGTGTCGAGGGTTTCCAAGACGACTTCGGCGACGTGCTTCATGGTCGTGCGGCGGTCCATCGCCGCACGCTGAATCCACTTGAACGCCTCAGGCTCAGTCATGCCCTGATTGGCCTGCAGCAGACCTTTGGCCCGTTCGACGAGCTTGCGGGTCTCCAGCCGGTCCGACAGCGTCTCGACCTCGCTCTCGAGCGCCCTGACTTCGCTGAATCGACTCAGCGCCACTTCAATCGCAGGAATCAGGTCCGAGATGGTGAAAGGCTTCACCAGGTAAGCCATCGCGCCGGCGTCACGGGCTTTTTCGACGAGGTCGCGCTGGCTGAACGCGGTGAGGATCACGATCGGCGCGATGCGCTTGGCGGCGATCTCCGAGGCAGCGTCGATGCCGTCGCGACGCGGCATCTTGACGTCCATGATCACCAGGTCGGGCTTGAGCTGCTCGGCCAGCTCGACGGCTTCCTGGCCGTCGCCGGCCTCGCCGACGACCTCGTAGCCCTCTTCGCGCAGCATCTCGGCCAGGTCGAGCCGGATCAGCGCCTCGTCCTCCGCGATCAGGACCCGGTGCGCGATTCGGGCTTCATCCTCGGTCATGGAGACATTCTCTCGCGAACCGCGCCGATCCACGACTGCGGGGCTATTAGTCGGCGCGCCGAAACCGATCCTCTATGGTGGGAGGCCGTAGTGCGCAGGCCCTCGTATCCCAACTGGCAGAGGAAACGGATTCAAAACCCGT
>NZ_JBYCLD010000480.1:0-5759 GCF_057473725.1 Mycobacterium sp. TH-M11
GGGCGGCCGAGGCTCCGCCGCCGCCGACGACGTTCACCACGACGCCGGCCAACCCGGCGCCGAACGCGCCGAAAATCAGCTGCACCGAGTTGATCGCGGTGGCGGCGGCGCGGCCCTCGGCGGGATCGTCGACATCGCTCATCGCCCACGCCGACAGGTGCGGGTAGGCGGCGCCGACGCCGACACCGACGGCCAGCAGGGCGCCCGCGCACGCGACGACGATGCCCGCCGTCGCGCCCTGTACGTGTGCCAGTCCGGCCAGCGCCAGACCGCCGGCCATCACCAGGGGCGCGGCGACAACCACCGAAACAATGGTCCGGGATCGGTTGAGTGACCCGCTGGTCAGCCCGCTGATCGTCCATCCCAGCGACAGGGCCGCGCCGAGCAGACCGGCCAGGATCGGCCCGAGATGGGCCAGCCGTTGGCCGAACAGCGGCACGTAGAGGTCGACCTTGGTGGCGGCGACCAGCAGCCCCAGCGTCAGATACACCCACTTCAGCGGGCCGAAGCCGTAGACGCTGGCGGGCAGTACCGCGGTGTCCATCCGGCGGTCGACCACCAAAAAAGCGCCGATCAGTACCGCGCCGAGCACCAGTAATCCCGCGGTGGCCAAGGTGTTGTGCGGCACCGAGGCCACGCTGACCGCCAGCGCGGACGCACCCAACAGGACCACCGACGGAACCGGAATCCGGGCGGGGTCGCGGTCAGGTGGCTGTTCGGAGCGGTCTGTCGTCACCAGGCCAGGCGCCAGGATGGCCATCCCCACGCTCAGGATTGCCAGCAAACCGAACGCCCAGCGCCAGGCGCCCAACTGCGCGAACAATCCCCCCAGCGCGGGGCCGACCAGGGCACCGATGCCCCACGTCGAGGCGGCCAAAGCGGAACCTCGGCTCCACAGTCTTCGAGGCAGCACGGAATTGATCACCGCAAAGCTCAGGCCGCACAGCAGGCCGCCCGCGAATCCCTGGAAGAAGCGCCCGACCAGCAACACCTGCATGGTGGGGGCGGCGGCGCAAATCAGACTGCCGACCGCCAGGACGGCGAAGCCAGCCAGGTACGACACACATGCGCCGATGCGATGCAGCAGCGCGTTCACCGACGCCGCGGCGACCACCGACCCGACGAGGTACAGCGTGGTCACCCATACGTACATACGCTCGCCGCCGATCTCACTGATCGTGCTCGGCAGCATGCTGATCGTCAGGAACTCGTTGGTGGAATACAACACCACGCCCCCGGCGACCACAGCGGTCGTTCGCGAATAGGGAGAACTCCACAACTCACGCCAATGGCCGGTGGTGGACTGTTCGTGCTCCGCTAGATTCACCACCGCTGACCTACTAAACCAGGTTTCAGACGGGGAGTCGAGCCGCCGAAAAAGGGGTAGCCACGTTTGTCCAGTGTGCGCAGACGCCGGTCGCAGGGCACTGACCTGCGACGTCGGGGCCTGACTTGCTGGGAATACGATGTGGATCGCAACCGCGGATATCTTTCCGGCGAGCATCATCGGCGCACTTAGCCACGTCGCCTACCATCGTCCCTCGTGCCCCACGACGACACTGAGCGATCCTCGCATCGGCTCGCCCGGCTGATCGCCGTCGTCGCGGGAATCGCCGGCGCGCTGCTCTGCACGGTGGTTCCGCTACTTCCGGTGACGCAGACGACGGCCACGATTCTGTGGCCGCAGGGCCTCGCAGCCGGCCACGTCACCGACATCACCGCGCCGCTGGTGTCCGGGGCGCCGCGCGCGCTGGACATCTCCATCCCGTGCTCCGCGATCGCCACGCTGCCCGCCGACGGCGGCCTGGTCGTCTCGACGCTGCCGGTCAACGGGTTCGAGACCGGCAAAAACGGGCTGTTCGTGCGGGCCGGCAAGGACTCCGTCGTGGTCGCGTTCCGCGACTCGGTGGCTGCGGCCGCGCCGCGCTCCGCCGTGGCCGCCGGCGCCTGCAGCGCGCTGCACATCTGGGCAAACGCGGGCGGTGCCGGTGCGGATTTCGTCGGAATCCCCGGCGCGAACGGCACGCTGGCGCCGGAAAAGAAGCCGGCGGTCGGCGGGATCTTCACCGACCTGAAGGTGCCCGCGCAGCCGGGCCTGTCGGCGCGAGTCGACGTCGACACCCGCTTCATCGTCGTGCCCACACCGCTGAAGTCGGTGGTGATGGCGCTGGGCACGCTCTCGGTGCTGATCTCGATCCTCGCGCTGGCCGTGCTGGACCGGCAATCGGGACGCCGGGCGCCGCGCAACCTCAAGGCCTGGTTCAACGTCGGTTTCGCGACCGGGCTGGCCGACGCCGGGGTGATCGGGACGCTACTGCTCTGGCATGTGATCGGTGCGACCTCCTCGGACGACGGCTACAACCTCACAATGGCCCGGGTCTCCGGGCAGGCCGGCTACGTGGCCAACTACTACCGCTACTTCGGCACCAGCGAAGCTCCCTTCGACTGGTACCAGTCGGTGCTCGGCCACCTCGCCTCGGTGAGCACCGCGGGCGTGTGGATGCGGCTACCCGCCACGCTGGCCGCCATCGCCACCTGGCTGATCATCAGCCGCTACATGCTGCGGCGGCTGGGGCCCGGCCGCGGCGGCCTGGCCGGCAACCGGGTGGCGGTGTGGACAGCCGCAGCGGTGTTCCTGGCGGCCTGGCTGCCGTTCAACAACGGCTTGCGGCCCGAGCCCTTGATCGCCTTGGGCGTCGTACTCACCTGGATGCTGGCCGAGACCTCCATCGCGACGCGTCGGCTGGTGCCCGCGGCGGTGGCGATCATCGTCGCGACGCTGACCGCGACACTGGCGCCGCAGGGTTTGGTCGCCGTCGCCGCGCTGCTGGCGGCGTCGCGGCCGATCGCACGGATCATTGAGCGGCGCAAACCCACCGACGGGCTGCTGGCGCCGCTCGCGGTGCTTGCCGCCGCGCTGTCGCTGATCGCCGTGGTGGTGTTCCGGTCGCAGACGCTGGCTACCGTGGCCGAGGCGGCGCGGATCAAGTACAAGGTCGGCCCGACGATCGCCTGGTATCAGGAGTTTCTGCGCTACTACTTCCTCACCGTGGAGAGCAACGCCGAAGGCTCGATGACGCGGCGCTTCGCGGCGCTGATCATGCTGATGTGCCTGTTCGGCGTGCTGGTCATCCTGCTGCGCCGCGGCCGGGTGCCCGGGGTGGCGAGCGGACCGGCGTGGCGGTTGATCGGTACATCCGCGATCGGCTTGCTGCTGCTGCACTTCACGCCGACCAAGTGGGCCATTCAGTTCGGCGCGTTCGCCGGGCTGGCCGGAGCGCTGGGCGCCGTCACCGCGTTCGCGATGGCCAGGATCGGGCTGCACAACCGCCGCAACCTGACCCTGTACGTGACCGCGCTGCTGTTCATGCTGGCGTGGGCCACCTCGGGCATCAACGGGTGGTTCTCCGTCAACAACTACGGCGTCCCGTGGTTCGACATCCAGCCGGTGATCGCGAGCCACCCGGTCACGTCGATGTTTTTGGCGCTGTCGATCGCGACGGGTCTGCTGGCCGCCTGGCAGCACTTCCGGATGGACTACGCCGGCCACACCGAGGTCGCCGACACCCGGCGCAACCGCGTGCTGGCGTCGACGCCGCTGCTGGTGGTCGCGGTGATCATGGTGTTCGGCGAAGTGGCTTCGCTGGGCAAGGGCGCGGTGCTGCGCTACCCGCTCTACACCACCGGTAAGGCCAACTTCTCCGCTCTCGTGTCGGGGTTGTCGTCGTCGAGTTGTGCGATGGCCGACGACATCCTGGCCGAGCCCGACCCCAACGAGGGTGTGCTGCAACCGATGCCAGGTCAGGAGTTCGGTCCCTACGGTCCGCTGGGTGGGGTCAACCCGGTCGGTTTCACGCCGCAGGGTGTCGGCGACAACCTGCAATCCGACCCGGTGGTGACCAAGCCCGGCGTGGTGAACTCCGACGCATCGCCCAACAAGCCGAACGCCTCGATCACCGACTCGGCCGGTACCGCCGGCGGGAAGGGCCCGGTCGGCGTCAACGGCTCGGCGGCCGCGCTGCCGTTCGGCCTCGATCCGGCGCGCACGCCGGTGATCGGCAGCTACGGCGAAAACACCCGCGCCGCCACCGCCACCTCGGCGTGGTACCAGCTGCCGCCGCGCACACCGGACCGGCCGCTGGTGGTGGTCGCCGCCGCGGGGGCGATCTGGTCCTACAAAGAGGACGGCGACTTCTCCTATGGCCAGTCGCTCCGATTGCAGTGGGGCGCAGCCAAACCGGACGGCAGCGTGCAGCCGCTCGGGTTGATGTTCCCGATCGACATCGGCCCGCAGCCGGCGTGGCGCAATCTGCGCTTCCCGACCAGTTGGGCGCCGCCGGAGGCGAACGTCGCCCGCATCGTCGCCTACGACCCCAACCTCAGCGAGGACCAGTGGTTCGCGTTCACGCCGCCGCGGGTGCCGGTGACCACGACGCTGCAGCACCTGATCGGTTCGCAGCGGCCGGTGCTGATGGATATCGCCACTGCAGCTAACTTCCCGTGCCAGCGCCCGTTTTCCGAGCACCTGGGGATCGCCGAGCTGCCCGAGTACCGCATCCAGCCCGATCACAAGCAGACCTCGGCGTCGTCGAACCTGTGGCAGGCGTCGAAGTCTGGGGGGCCGTTCCTGTTCACCCAGGCGCTGATGTGGACGTCGACGGTGCCCACGTATCTCAACGGCGACTGGTACCGCGACTGGGGTCAGGTGGAGCAGTATCACCGCTGGCTGCCCGATGACGTGGCGCCGCTGGCCGCCGTCGAACAGGGCGCCACGACCGTATCCGGCTGGAGCCGGCAAGGACCGATTCGAGCACTCCCGTGAGCGCGCCGACAGACACCGTGCTCCATGACAACGTGAAGGCGACGCGCTGGGTCGCCACCATCGCCGGGATGATCGGCTTCCTGCTGTCGGTGGCCACCCCGCTACTGCCCGTCGTGCAGACCACCGCCGACCTGAACTGGCCGCAGAACGGCCAACTGAAAAGCGTGACGGCTCCGCTGATTTCGCTGACGCCGGTGGACTTCCACGCAGAAGTGCCGTGTCAGATCGTGCGCGACCTGCCCGCCGAGGGCGGCGTCGTGTTGGGCACCGCGCCGCGAAAAGGCAAGGACGCCAACCTGCAAGCGTTGTTCGTCGTCGTCAACAAACAGCGGGTGGACGTCACCGACCGCAACGTGGTGATCCTGTCGGTGCCGCGCGACCAGGTGGAGTCGGCGGGGTGTCAGCACATCGACGTCACCTCGACGCTGGCCGGCACCTACGCCACCTTTGTCGGCCTCAAGGACCCGGGTGGCAAAGAGCTGCGTAGCGGCTACCCCGACCCCAACTTGCGCCCGCAGGTCGTCGGGGTGTTCACCGACCTGACCGGTCCCGCGCCCCCGGGGCTGAGGATGTCGGCCACCATCGACACCCGATTCTCCACCACGCCAACCACATTGAAGCTCGTCGCGATGGTCGGGGCGATGCTGGCAACGATCGTCGCGCTGATCGCGTTGTGGAAGCTGGACCAGTTGGACGGCCACCGGATGCGCCGGTGGATACCGGCGAACTGGCGGACCTTCACCCTTACCGACGCGACGGTGATCTTCGGGTTCGTGCTGTGGTGGGTGATCGGGGCGAACTCCTCGGACGACGGCTACATCCTGGGCATGGCCCGCGTCGCCGACCGGGCCGGCTACATGTCCAACTATTTCCGCTGGTTCGGCAGCCCGGAGGACCCGTTCGGCTGGTATTACAACCTGCTGGCGTTGATGACCCA
>NZ_JBYCLD010000481.1:0-6892 GCF_057473725.1 Mycobacterium sp. TH-M11
GCGAGGTCGGGCCCACCGACGCGCCGATGACCGTCGTGTTCGCCCATGGTTTCTGTCTTCGTATGGGGGCCTTTCACTTTCAGCGGAACCGGCTGTCCGAGGAGTGGGGTCCGCAGGTTCGGATGATTTTCTACGACCAGCGCGGCCATGGTCGCTCCGGGGAAGCGGCGCCGGAGACCTACACGATCACGCAGTTGGGTAAGGATCTGGAAACCGTGCTTCAGGTGATCGCGCCACGCGGGCCGATCGTGCTGGTCGGCCATTCCATGGGCGGCATGACGGTGCTGGCGCACGCCCGCCAATTCCCGGAGCAGTACGGAAGCCGGATCACCGGGGCGGCGTTGATCTCGTCGGCTGCCGAGGGTGTCGCCAAGTCGCCGTTGGGCGAAATTCTGAACAACCCTGCGCTGGAAGCTGTTCGCCGCGCCGCGCGGTCGGCGCCCAAGCTGGTGCAGCGCGGCCGCACTGCCGCCCGTTCGCTGATCGGGCCGGTTCTACAGGCGGCGTCCTATAGCGACAAGCGGGTCAGCCCGAGCATCGTGGCGTTCTCGGAGACGATGATGCTAGGCACCCCGATCCCGACGATGGTCGAATTCCTGCACGCGCTGCAGGTCCACGATGAAACCGCGGCGCTGCCGATACTGGCCAAGATTCCGACCCTGATCGTCTGCGGCGATCGCGATCTGGTCACGCCCGCCGAGTGCTCGAGGAAAATGGCTGAGATGCTGCCGGAATCGGAATTGGTCATCGTCGCCAGAGCCGGCCATCTGGTCTTGCTGGACAAGCCGAATTCGGTCAGCGACGGGTTGGTACGGCTGGTCAGGCAGGCCGGCCCCGGCCGATTCACGGCGCTGAGCCGGCGATGGCGTGATCGGGTCACCCGCCGTGGTTGACGCCGGTATCGCCACGCTGCCCAGCGTCGATGACACCCTGGCGTTGGGCGCACAACTCGGTGGCCAGCTGCGCGCAGGCGACGTCGTTGTCCTCTCCGGGCCGCTGGGTGCGGGAAAAACTGTGCTGGCCAAAGGAATTGCAGCTGCACTAGATGTCGAGGGGCCGGTGACCTCGCCCACCTTTGTGCTGGCCCGGGTGCATCGGGCACGCCGGACCGGCGCTCCGGCGATGGTCCACGTCGACGTCTACCGATTGCTCGAGCACACCGGCGCCGACCTGCTCGACGAGCTCGAAAGCCTGGATCTCGATACCGAACTCGACGATGCAGTCGTCGTGGTGGAGTGGGGCGAAGGTCTTGCCGAACGGTTGTCCGACCGCCACCTCGACGTTCGTCTGGAGCGCATCAGCAAGTCCGACATTCGAACTGCGATATGGCAATGGAGCTGCCGATGACGCGATTGGTGTTGACCATAGACACCTCGACGCCCGCGGTGGCGGCGGGTGTTGTCGCCGACGGTGAGTTGCTGGCCGAGCGAGTCAGCGTCGACGCACGTGCGCACGCCGAACGCATCACCCCGAATGTGTTGGCCGCGTTGGCTGACGCCGGCCATTCGATGACCGACCTGGATGCGGTGGTGGTCGGCTGCGGCCCGGGCCCCTTCACCGGCCTGCGCGTCGGGATGGCGACCGCGTCGGCCTACGGCCACGCGCTTGATATTCCGGTGTTCGGGGTCTGCAGCCTCGACGCCATCGGCGGGCAGACCCGCGGCGAGGTGCTGGTGGTCACCGACGCCCGGCGACGCGAGATCTATTGGGCTCGTTACCGCGACGGCATCCGCGTCGGGGGCCCCGACGTCAGCTCTGCGGCCGACGTCGATGCAGGCTCGGCGCAGTCGGTCGCCGGCTCGCCCGACCATGCCGCGCTGTTCGGGCTACCGTGCGTCGAGCCGCAGTATCCCGGCCCGGTCGGCTTGGTGCGCGCGGTGACTGACTGGCAGCAGGTGCCTGTGCCGCTGGTGCCGCTGTATCTGCGGCGCCCGGACGCCAAGACGCTGGCCGAGCGGCACGCGCGATGACCGTGATCATCGACGGGCTCACCGAAGCCGACGCCGACCGGTGCGCCGCGCTGGAAGCCCTGCTGTTTCCGGGCGACGACCCCTGGCCGACTGCGGCATTCGTGCGCGAGCTTGCCGCCGACCACAACCACTACGTGGCTGCGCGGGTCGGTGGTGACGCAACCGGCGACACCCTGGTCGGCTATGGCGGCATCGCCCGACTCGGCCGCACCCCTCCGTTCGAATACGAAATCCACACCATCGGCGTCGACCCCGCCTACCAGGGCCGCGGTATCGGTCGGCGGCTGCTCGACACCCTGCTCGACGTCGCCGCGGACTCCGTTGTGCACCTCGAGGTCCGCACCGACAACGAGACCGCGATTGCGCTGTACCGCAGTGCGGGATTCGCCGAAGTCGGCCTACGCAAGCGGTATTACCGGATCAGCGGCGCTGACGCGTACGCCATGCGGCGGGAGGCGCCAGTACGGTGAAGACCATTCTCGCGATCGAAACATCTTGCGACGAAACAGGAGTCGGCATCGCGCGGCTCGACGACGACGGAACCGTGACGCTGCTGGCCGACGAGGTCGCCTCCAGCGTCGACGAACACGTCCGCTACGGCGGCGTTGTTCCCGAAGTCGCGTCGCGGGCACACCTCGAGGCACTCGGCCCCGCGATGCGGCGCGCTCTGCACACCGCCGGCCTGCGCAAGCCCGACATTGTCGCGGCCACCATCGGGCCCGGACTGGCCGGCGCACTGCTGGTGGGAGTGGCGGCGGCCAAGGCCTATTCGGCGGCGTGGGACGTGCCGTTCTATGCGGTCAACCATCTGGGCGGCCACCTGGCCGCCGACGTCTACGAGCACGGCCCGCTGCCCGAGAGCGTGGCGCTGCTGGTGTCCGGCGGCCACACGCATCTGCTGCACGTCCGCTCGCTCGGTGCGCCGATCGTCGAGTTGGGCAGCACTGTCGACGACGCCGCGGGGGAGGCCTACGACAAGGTGGCCCGGCTGCTGGGGCTCGGCTATCCAGGCGGCAAGGTACTCGACGAGCTCGCGCAGACCGGTGAACGCGAGGCCATCGTGTTTCCGCGTGGCATGACCGGGCCGCGGGACGAGCGGCACGCCTTCAGCTTCTCTGGGCTCAAGACCGCGGTCGCGCGCTACACCGAAAGCCATCCGGACGCCTGCGCCGCCGACGTCGCCGCCGGATTCCAGGAGTCGGTTGCCGACGTTTTGACCATGAAAGCCGTCCGCGCCGCCACCGAAATCGGTGTGTCCACTCTGCTGGTGGCCGGCGGCGTGGCGGCGAATTCGCGGCTGCGCGAACTCGCCGCGCAGCGTTGCGAGGCGGCCGGTTTGACGCTGCGCATCCCCAGGCTGCGGCTGTGCACCGACAACGGGGCGATGATCGCCGCGTTCGCCGCCCATTTGCTGGCCGCCGGGGCGTCGCCGTCCCCGCTGGACGTGGCCAGCGACCCGGGCCTGCCGGTGATACGCAGCCGTCTGCCGTGACGGCTCAGGCTAGATCCGTGGCACCCACGGCACGGTGCCGTAGCCGGTCGCCTGGGTGACGATCAGCAGGTCGTCGCTGGTCGACCAGGCTTGGCTGAAGGTCGGCAACGGGATCCGCTCATCGCGGCCGTCGGGGGTGCCGCTGTCGTTGAGGTGCACGATGTTGGTGGCGGTGTCGACGCCTGTCACGACAACGGCGTGATCGGCCTGGGTGCGCTGGCCCTGGCCGGGCGGATAGTTCCAGATGGTTTCGGCATTGAGCGCGGCGATCACTTTGTGCCCGGCGGCCAGGTCTTGCTCGATGGTGGACATGCTGTTTCCGGTCGTCATGTCGGACTGGATGCCGTAGTGCTGCAACAGCATCACCATGTCCTGGGGAGAAGTGCCGTCGAAGAAGTAGACGTCGCCGCCGTGCGATTCGCTCGGCGTGAAAACCCCGCGGAGTTCGATGCCCAGTTGGGTGGGTTCGTGACCGGTGAGCTGGCCGACCACGTCGGCCACCGCCATCAGCCCGCAGTCTTCCTGGTGCTGGTAGCGCCAATAGGTGGCGGCGGTTTGCGGGTCGCCGTACATCTGGCCGTCGGCGTGAGCGACGCCGGCCGGGCCGAGGGCGACGGTGAGCAGTGCCGCGGCCACGCGGGTCGCGAATCGGATGCGGGGCTTCATGGCTGAATTCTTCCGCGCGAAACCTTGGCATTAGGTCGGCGATTGCTGCCAAATGCCTGTCAAAGCATCGGCGGGTCGAGCGTGGGTCGAACCGAACAAAAAGCACCAGCCCGATCTTGAGTGCTAGCACTCGCATGTATAGAGTGCTAGGTGGCAATCGAACAAACCGGCGTCGGCACCCGCGACGACGACGCGTAAGGCACGGACGAAAGCCGAACACCTGGGTAAATCGGGGCATCCGCTCCGAACCTGCTACCAACTAAAGTGGAGGGCTCCAATCGTGGCGAGCGTGAATATCAAGCCACTCGAGGACAAGATCCTCGTACAGGCCAACGAGGCCGAGACCACGACCGCATCCGGTCTGGTCATTCCCGACACCGCTAAGGAAAAGCCCCAAGAGGGCAAAGTCGTCGCCGTCGGCCCCGGCCGATGGGATGAGGACGGCTCGAAGCGGATTCCGCTGGACGTGTCCGAAGGCGACACCGTCATCTACAGCAAGTACGGCGGCACCGAGATCAAGTACAACGGCGAGGAGTACTTGATCCTGTCCGCACGCGACGTGCTGGCTGTCGTCAACAAGTAAGCACCCTTGTGCCGCCCCGGAGCTTCCCGTTTCGACGGGTGAGTTCCGGGGCGGCACTCTTCAGTCATAAGGACATTCATGAGCAAGCAGATTGAGTTCAACGAGACTGCGCGCCGGGCGATGGAAGCCGGCGTGGACAAGCTCGCCGACGCCGTCCGCGTGACGCTGGGCCCTCGGGGCCGCAATGTGGTGCTGGCCAAGGCCTTTGGTGGGCCCGCCGTCACCAACGACGGCGTCACCGTCGCGCGCGAGATCGACCTGGAAGACCCGTTCGAGAACCTAGGTGCCCAGCTGGTCAAGTCGGTTGCCACCAAGACCAATGACATCGCCGGCGACGGCACCACCACCGCGACGGTGCTGGCGCAGGCCATCATCAAGCACGGGTTGCGCAACGTCGCGGCGGGTGCCAACCCGATCGCGTTGGGACTGGGCATCGGCAAGGCCGCCGACGCGGTGTCGGAGGCATTGCTGGCCGCAGCCACCCCGGTATCCGGCCAGCAGGGCATCGCGCAGGTCGCCACCGTGTCTTCGCGTGACGAAGAAGTCGGCGAGCTGGTCGGCGAGGCCATCAGCAAAGTCGGCGACGACGGCGTTGTCAGCGTCGAGGAGTCTTCGACCCTGAACACCGAGTTGGAATTCACCGAGGGTGTCGGCTTCGACAAGGGCTTCCTGTCGGCGTACTTCGTCACCGACTTCGACGCCCAGCAGGCCGTGCTCGAGGACGCTTTGATCCTGCTGCACCGCGACAAGATCAGCTCGCTGCCCGACTTGCTGCCGCTGTTGGAGAAGGTCGCCGAGGCGGGCAAGCCGCTGCTGGTGATCGCCGAGGACGTCGAGGGCGAGCCGCTGTCGACGCTGGTGGTCAACGCGATCCGTAAGACGCTGAAAGCCGTCGCGGTCAAGGCCCCGTTCTTCGGCGACCGTCGCAAGGCATTCCTGGAAGACCTCGCCATTGTCACCGGCGGACAGGTGGTCAACCCCGACGTGGGGCTCGCGCTGCGCGAGGTCGGTCTCGAGGTGCTCGGTTCGGCCCGCCGCGTGGTGGTCAGCAAGGACGACACCGTGATCGTCGAGGGCGGTGGCGGCGCCGAGGCCATTGCCAACCGGGCCAAGCAGCTGCGTGCCGAAATCGAGTCCACCGACTCCGACTGGGACCGGGAAAAGCTGCAGGAGCGGCTGGCCAAGCTGGCCGGCGGCGTGGCGGTCATCAAGGTCGGGGCCGCGACCGAGACCGCGCTCAAGAAGCGCAAGGAGGCGGTCGAGGATGCGGTCGCCGCGGCCAAGGCTGCGGTCGAAGAGGGCATTGTGGCCGGCGGTGGATCGGCGCTGATCCACGCTCGCAAGGCGCTCGACGGGCTGCACAGCACGCTGTCCGGTGACGAGGCCAGCGGGGTCGAGGTGTTCTCCAACGCGCTCAGCGCTCCGCTGTTCTGGATCGCGACCAACGCCGGGCTCGACGGCGCGGTCGTGGTCAACAAGGTCGCTGAACTGCCGGCCGGGCACGGGTTCAACGCGGCGACGCTGGAATACGGCGACCTGGCCGCCGACGGTGTCATCGACCCGGTCAAGGTGACCCGGTCGGCGGTGCTCAATGCGGCGTCGGTGGCACGCATGGTGCTGACCACCGAGACCGCAATTGTCGAGAAGCCCGCGGAGGCGGCCGACGACCACGGCCATCACCACGGCCACGCGCACTAATCAAGTCAGCAAAGACACCCCCGGTTTCGGCCGGGGGTGTCTTTGGCTTCTGGGCGGGCGTGTTCATGCCGACGGATGAATAATCTTGTCCATGAGCATGGCGTACCTGGCGCAGCCGGATCAACAGCAGCAGCTGGAATGGCTTGACGGCGGCACGTTGGCGATCTTGCTCGACGGGAAGGCGACCAACGGCCAGTTGATGGTCGGACGCTTCGATGTCAGCGAGGGCGAAGCGCCCCCTTATCACAAGCACACGCGTGAGGATGAGGTCTTCATGTTGATCAAGGGCACCGCGCTGCTCTGGCTGGACGATGAGGAAATGGAGCTGTCGGAAGGCGGAATTGTCTATCTGCCCAAGAACATTCCGCACGCGTACCGCATCACGTCCAAGAAAGCGGATTTGCTGATGATCAACACTCCGGCGGGCATCGAAGGCATGTTCCGCCACGCTGGACGTGACAAGGCGACGCCGCGTCCGGACGG
>NZ_JBYCLD010000482.1:0-17534 GCF_057473725.1 Mycobacterium sp. TH-M11
GTGTTCGGCAATCTCGCGGACGGTCATGTCGTCGGATTCGCCCTCGATGGAGACGAACGCGACGCCATCGGGACTGGCAATTCGGCCAAGGCGCATTCGCTTCAGCCTACTGAGCGCCGGCCGGAGCGCACATCCGGGCCGGATGCCCCTTCGACTGCACGCAATCGCCCGGCTGTGCGAGCATTGATCAATGCCGACGGACCCGTCCGCCGCGGTCGGACTCAGCCCGCGACGACGCTGGGTTATCGTCGTCGTCTCGCTGTTGGTGACCGCGAGCGCCTTCGTTTTCATCAACGGTGTGGCGTTCATGATCCCCGCCCTCGAAGACGATCTGGGCACACCGCTGGCCGAGGCAGGGTTGCTGTCGTCGATGCCGAGTTTCGGCATGGTGGCGACGCTGATCCTGTGGGGCTACCTGCTGGACCGAGTGGGCGAACGGGTCGTGCTGACTGTCGGCTCGGCGCTGACGGCGGGCGCGGCCTACGCCGCGACCACCGTGCACACCATGATCGCGTTCGCGGTGTGGCTGTTCATCGGCGGCATGGCGGCCGCCAGTTGCAACTCGGCCGGCGGCCGGCTGGTCTCCGGATGGTTTCCACCCGAGCAGCGCGGTCTGGCGATGGGCGTCCGTCAAACCGCACAGCCGCTTGGAATTGCGCTGGGCGCGTTGGTGATTCCGGCGCTCGCCGATGCCAGTAGATCGGCGATGCAAGCGCTGATTTTCCCTGCGGCCCTGTGCGCGGTCTCGGCGGTGCTCAGCGTCGCCGCCATTACCGACCCACCCCGCAAAGAATGGCACGAAGCCACCGAGCAGGAGTTGGCAAACCCGTACCGCCGCTCGTGGGTGCTGCGGCGCATCCATGCGGCCTCGGCCCTGCTGATGGTCCCCCAGACGGTGACCGTGACATTCATGCTGATCTGGCTGATCACGAACTATCACTGCTCGATCGCCTTGGCAGGCGGCCTGGTCACGGTGTCGCAGTTGCTCGGCGCGGCGGGCCGGGTGCTGGTCGGCCGGTGGTCGGACCGGGTCGGGTCACGATTGCGACCCGTGCGCGTCATGTCGGCCGCAGGGGTGCTGGTGCTGGCCGGTCTCGCGCTGGCCGATCACCTGCGTTCGTCGATCGCGGTGCCGTTGATGCTCGCGGCTTCGGTGATCGCCGTGCTCGACAATGGCCTGGAGTCGACGGCGATCACCGAGTACGCCGGCCCGTTCTGGAGCGGCCGCGCACTGGGCCTGCAGAACACCTATCAGCGCTTGATGGCCGCCGGCGCGCCTCCGGTATTCGGTGGGCTGATCGCCTCTCACGGCTATCCGCCGGCGTTCGTTCTCACCGCGCTGCTTCCGCTTCTGGCGGTACCCATCGTTCCGGCCCGGACACTGCCACCCGGCCTGGAGACTAGAGCGCGGACGCAATCCTTTCGCCGACTTCGGCGGTGGAGAGCTTTCCGCTCGGGCGACTGGCCAGATGGGACGCCACGGCCCGGTCCACTCGCGCGGCGGCAGCGTCTTCGCCGACGTGGGAAAGCAGTAGCGCCACCGACATAACCGCTGCTGTCGGGTCGGCGATACCCTGACCGGCGATGTCGGGCGCACTGCCGTGCACCGGCTCGAACATCGACGGGTTGGTCCGGGTGGCATCGATGTTTCCGCTGGCCGCCAACCCGATACCACCGCACACCGCGGCGGCCAGGTCGGTGAGGATGTCGCCGAACAGGTTGTCGGTGACGATCACATCGAAGCGGCCGGGGTCGGTGACCAGATGAATGGTGGCCGCGTCGACGTGCTGGTAGGCCACCTCGACACTCGGATACTTTGTGGCCACCTCGGCGACCGTCCGCGACCACAGCGACCCGGCGAAGGTCAGCACGTTCGTCTTGTGCACCAGGGTCAGGTGGTTGCGGCGCTGCTGGGCCCGCGCGAAGGCGTCTTCCACGACGCGACGGATCCCGAACGCGGTGTTGGTGCTGACCTCGGTGGCCACTTCGTGCGCGGTGCCGACCCGGATCGCGCCGCCGGTCCCGGTGTAGGGACCCTCAGTGCCCTCGCGGACCACCACGAAGTCGATGTCGGGGTTGCCCACCAACGGACTACTCACCCCCGGATACAACCGGCCCGGACGCAGGTTGACGTGGTGGTCGAGCTCGAATCGCAGTTTGAGCAACAACCCTCGCTCCAGCACCCCGCTGGGCACCGATGGGTCGCCGATCGCGCCCAGCAAGATGGCGTCGTGCTTGCGAAGTTCGGCGATCGTCGATTCGGGCAGCAATTCGCCGGTCGCGTGAAAACGCTTGGCGCCCAGGTCGTAATGCGTCTTCTCCACACCGGGTAGTACCGCGTCGAGAACCTTGACCGCTTCGGCGATCACCTCGGGGCCGATCCCGTCACCCGGGATGATGGCGAGTTTCACGACAGGTCAACCACTTCAAGCTTGTTGGCCGCCACAGCCGAGGAGATCTCGGCGCGGACGTCGGCGGGGACGTCGCGGTCGATGCGCAGCAGGATTGTCGCGCTGGGGCCCTCGGCATCCTCGGACAGCTGAGCGGCCTGGATGTTGACGCCCGCCGCACCGAGCAAGGTGCCGATCTTGCCCAGCGCCCCGGGCTGATCGGCGTAATTGATGACCAGGTAGATGCCGTGTGCGCGCAGGTCGAAGTTGCGCCCGTTGATCTGCACGATCTTTTCGACCTGCTGCGGACCGGACAGCGCACCTGCCACGTTGACGACCGAACCGTCAGCGGCCACCGCACGCACATCGACGACGCTACGGTGGTTGGGGCTTTCGGTGGCGGTGCTGAGGTCAGCGGCCACCCCACGCTCTTCGGCGATCGCCGGCGCGTTGACGAACGTCACCTGGTCCTCGATGACTGCCGAGAACAAGCCTCGCAAGGCCGAAAGCCGCAGCACCTCAACATCTTCGGAAGCCAGCTCGCCGCGCACCTGCACCGATAGCGACCCCGGCAGTTCGTCGCTGAGCGCACCGGCCAGCACGCCGAGCTTGCGCACCAGGTCCAGCCACGGCGCCACTTCTTCGCTGACCGTTCCGCCGCCGACGTTGACCGCGTCGGGGACGAACTCCCCCGCCAGTGCGAGCTTGACGCTGGCCGCGACGTCGGTGCCGGCCCGGTCCTGGGCCTCTTCGGTCGAGGCACCAAGGTGTGGTGTCACCACGACCTGGGACAGCTCGAACAACGGGCTGTCGGTGCACGGCTCCTTGGAGTACACGTCGAGACCGGCGGCCCGCACGTGTCCGCTGGAGATGGCGTCGGCCAGCGCAGCCTCGTCGACCAATCCGCCCCGGGCGGCGTTGACGATGATGACGCCGGGCTTGGTCTTCGCCAACGCGTCTTTGTCGATCAGCCCGGCCGTCTCAGATGTTTTCGGCAGATGCACCGAAATGAAGTCGGCCCGGCCGAGCAGTTCGTCGAGCGGCAGCAACTCGATGCCGAGTTGCGCCGCGCGCGCCGCTGATACGTACGGGTCATAAGCCACGATGCGGGCCTCGAACGCGGCCAGCCGCTGCGCGACCAGCTGTCCGATCCGGCCCAGCCCGACCACTCCGACGGTCTTGCCGAAGATTTCGGTGCCCGAGAACGACGAGCGCTTCCAGGCGTGCTCGCGCAGCGTGGCGTCGGCCGCGGGGATCTGGCGGGCGGCCGAGAGCAGCAACGCCACGGCGTGCTCGGCCGCGCTGTGGATGTTCGACGTCGGTGCGTTGACCACCAGCACACCGCGTTCGGTGGCTGCGTCAACGTCCACGTTGTCCAAACCGACGCCGGCGCGGGCGACGATCTTCAGTTTCGGCGCGGCGTCGAGCACCTCGGCGTCGACGGTGGTCGCGGAGCGGACCAGTAGCGCGTCGGCCTCGGGCACGGCCGCAAGCAGCTTCGGCCGGTCGGGGCCATCTACCCAGCGCACCTCGACCTGGTCGCCCAGTGCGGCAACGGTTGATTCGGCAAGTTTGTCAGCGATGAGAACAACAGGCAGGCTCACGCAGGCCAGCCTAGGCGGTGATCGCAAGCGCGGCGAAGCCGGGCGCAGCGGGTCACCGCCATGAGCCGTGTCGCGGTTGGGCCAGATTGCGCCACGGTCTCCGATCGCGGCAACTAGCAGCGCCGAACGTGCATTCAGTGCGAGAAAAGGCCCAAAATTTCGCGGTGAGTGCACGTTCGGCTCAGAGTCCAGAAGTGTCGGTACCCAGGTGAATCCTGTCGACAAGCGCGACGATAGGAGAGATGCCCAATGTGCTGGAAATGTGATCACCCTGAGGCCACTACGCAGGAGTGGCTGGAACTCCTCTACGAGAGGGTCAAAGAGAACGGTTGGACCCCGATGTTCATCGAGGACGACCGTAGGCCGTTCGCCTACACGATCGGATTACACGAGCGCGGCCTACCCGAGCTGTTTGTGACGGGGATGCCGCCCGAGCGGGCCAACCTGGTGCTCAGCACCGTCGCCGGCTATCTCCTCAAGGGTGGGCGACCGGTACCTGGCGAGCGGATGTTGATCGGCGGTGAGCTCCTGCTCGACTTCGTCCAAGTGGAGCACCCAATCGCCCACTTGAAATTCGCGTACTCCATCTACGGCCCTGATCTGCGGGCCCTCCAGCTGGTCTGGCCCGACGAGCAAGGGCACCGGCCGTGGTGCGCGGAATTCAGCAACGATGGGGTGCTGCAGCCGGTGTTCGGGGTCCGAGTCGACCCGCCGGAGCATCGAGATCGACGCTAGCGCGACGACACGCCGAAACTTGTCGCGCTAACGTCGATCTCGACGAAGCCGGAAGCTAAGCGGTCTCGGTGATCGGCCGGTCGACCCAGCTCATCAGATCGCGCAGCTTCTTGCCGGTGACCTCGATCGGGTGCTCGGCGTTCTCCTTGCGCAGCGCCTCGAGCTCCTTGTTGCCGCCCTCGACGTTGGCGACCAGCCGCTTGGTGAAGGTGCCGTCCTGGATGTCGCGCAGAATGCCGCGCATCCGCTCCTTGGTGTCGGCGTCGATCACCCGCGGGCCCGACAGGTAGCCACCAAACTCCGCGGTGTCGGACACCGAGTAGTTCATCCGCGCGATGCCGCCCTCATACATGAGGTCGACGATCAGCTTGAGCTCGTGCAGCACCTCGAAGTAGGCCATCTCCGGCGGATAGCCAGCCTCGACCATCACGTCGAAACCGGTCTTCACCAATTCCTCTGTGCCACCGCACAACACGGCCTGCTCACCGAACAGGTCGGTCTCGGTCTCGTCCTTGAAGGTGGTCTTGATGACCCCGGCGCGGGTACCGCCGATCGCCTTGGCGTAGGACAGCGCCAACGCCTCGCCGTTGCCGGTCGGGTCCTGGTCGACGGCGATCAGCGCCGGCACACCCTTGCCGTCGACGAACTGCCGACGCACCAAGTGGCCCGGGCCCTTCGGGGCCACCATCGCAACGGTCACGTTGCCAGGCGGCTTGATCAGGTCGAAGTGGATGTTGAGCCCGTGGCCGAAGAACAGCGCGTCGCCGTCGGAGAGGTTGGGCTCGATGTCGCCGGAGAAGATCTCGGCCTGCGCGGTGTCGGGCGCCAGCAGCATGATCACGTCGGCCCACTTGGCCACCTCGGCGGGGGTGTCGACGGTCAGGCCCTGCTCCTCGACCTTGGCTCGCGACTTGGAGCCCTCTTTCAGGCCCACCCGCACCTGAACCCCGGAGTCGCGCAGGCTCAACGAGTGCGCATGGCCCTGGCTGCCGTAGCCGATCACACCGACTTTGCGGCCCTGAATGATCGACAGGTCTGCGTCGTCGTCGTAGAACATCTCCAAAGCCACGTGAATGTCTCCTTCTGTGTCGGCTTTTTTCGAACTAGAGGGTTATTTGGCGGTACCGATGGCGCGTGGGCCTCGGGAGAGTGAGACCACTCCGGATTGGACGATCTCACGGATGCCGAACGGCTCGAGCACCTTCAGCAACGCTTCCAGCTTGCCGCGGTCACCGGTCGCCTCGATGGTCAGCGATTCCGGCGACACGTCAATCACCTTGCCGCGGAACAGGTTCACCGCTTCGATCACCTGGCCGCGGGTTCCCGCATCGGTGCGGACCTTGATCAGCGCCAGCTCACGCGACACCGAGCTGTTGTCGTGCTGCTCGATGATCTTGATCACGTTGATCAGTTTGTTGAGCTGCTTGGTGATCTGCTCGAGCGGGGTGCTTTCGGCGGAGACCACGATGGTCATCCGCGACATGTCCTTCTGCTCGGTGGCGCCGACGGCCAGCGACTCGATGTTGAACCCGCGCCGTGAGAACAGCGCCGCGACACGGGCCAGCACACCGGGCTTGTCTTCGACCAACACCGAAAGGGTGTGCGTCCTCGTCGTCGTACTCATCAGGCGTGCCCCTCGATGCCGTCGTCGAACAGCGGGCGGATGCCGCGGGCGGCCTGGATCTCGTCGTTGGAGGTCCCGGCGGCCACCATCGGCCACACCTGCGCGTCGGCGCCGACGATGAAGTCGATGACCACCGGACGGTCGTTGATCGCCCGGGCCTGCGCTATCACGTCTGCGACATCTTCCTCACGCTCGCAACGCAATCCGACGCACCCCAGCGCCTCGGCCAACTTGACGAAGTCCGGGATCCGGCGCGAATGGGTGGCCAGGTCGGTCTGCGAATAGCGCTCTTGGTAGAACAGGGTCTGCCATTGACGGACCATGCCCAGGTTGCCGTTGTTGATCAGCGCGACCTTGATCGGCACACCCTCGATCGCGCAGGTGGCCAGTTCCTGGTTGGTCATCTGAAAGCAGCCGTCCCCGTCGATCGCCCAGACCTCGGCGTCGGGCCGGGCCATCTTGGCGCCCATGGCCGCCGGGATGGCGAACCCCATGGTGCCCAAACCGCCTGAGTTGAGCCAGGTTCGCGGCTTCTCGTAGGAGACGAACTGCGCCGCCCACATCTGGTGCTGCCCAACGCCGGCGACGTACACCGCGTCGGGACCGGCGATCTTGCCCAGCTTTTCGATCACGAACTCCGGGCTCAGGCTGCCGTCGCTCTGCGGCCCATAGCTCAACGGGTAGGTGGCTTTCACCTCGTCGAGATACGTCCACCACTCGGCGATGTCAGTGATGGGCGCGGTGCCGGAGTCCCTGTGGTGTCGCAGCGCCCCGATCAACTCGGTGATGACGGCCTTGACGTCACCGACGATCGGCACGTCGGCGTGCCGGTTCTTACCGATCTCGGCGGGGTCGATGTCGGCGTGAATGACCTTGGCGTCGGGGGCGAACGAGTCGAGTTGCCCGGTGACCCGGTCATCGAAACGGGTGCCCAGGGCGATCAGCAGGTCGCTGCGCTGCAGGCCCGCCACTGCCGAGACGGTGCCGTGCATACCCGGCATGCCCAGGTGCTGGCGGTGGCTGTCAGGAAAGGCGCCGCGTGCCATCAGCGTAGTGACGACGGGAATTCCGGTCAGCTCGGCAAGTTCGAGCAACTGCTCGCATGCCTCGCCCCGGATCACCCCGCCGCCCACGTAAAGCACCGGCTTGTGGGCTGCGGCAATCAGCTTGGCCGCCTCGTTGATCTGCCGGTTGTGCGGCTTGGTGTTCGGCTTGTATCCGGGCAGGTCCATCCGCGGCGGCCAGCTGAATGTGCACTGGCTTTGCAGCACGTCCTTCGGGATATCGACGAGCACCGCGCCCGGGCGACCGCTGGCCGCGATATGGAAGGCCTCGGCCATCACCCGGGGGATCTCGTCGCCGTCGCGAACCAGGAAGTTGTGCTTGGTGATCGGCATCGTGATGCCGGAGATGTCGGCCTCCTGGAAGGCGTCCGTCCCGATCAGCGAACGTCCGACCTGGCCGGTCACCGCAACCACCGGGATGGAGTCCATCTGCGCGTCAGCCAGCGGCGTCACCAGGTTGGTGGCGCCGGGACCGGAGGTGGCCATCATCACGCCCACTTTTCCGCTGGCGTGGGCGTAGCCGCTGGCCGCGTGACCCGCGCCCTGCTCGTGGCGAACCAGCACGTGACGTAGCTTCTTCGAGTCGAACAGCGGGTCGTAGACCGGAAGCACGGCGCCACCGGGGATACCGAAGATGACCTCGACGTCGAGCTCCTCCAGCGACCGGACGACCGACTGTGCTCCGGTGAGTTGCTCAGGCGCAACATGTTTCGGGCGAACCGTCGGCGGCTTGGCAGCAGGCTTTGCCGCGTCGGAGGCGATACGGGCGACATCCTGCGACGCAGGCTTGGCGGGTGCGCTCACGGTGTCCTCTTTGTCCTCTGGGTCCTGTTGGTCCTGCGTGTGCTCTGGAAAGGGGTGGGCAACAAAAAACCCCCGTCAGCTCAGCGGCTGCACGAGGGTTGCGCGTTGGTCGACTCGATCAGTCAGGCACCAACGCGCATACGGATTACTACGAGCTCTCCAGAAGTGTTCATCGCTCCACGACGGTAGCCGCCGTACTGGTCAAACGTCAAATTCCGGTGGCTATCGGGATCGCCGACCGGCGCGATGCCATGATGCATGCATGGCCACCGATTCCGCGGAGGACACCGCAGGCACCCCGCCGGTGGTGCTCAACGTTTCGCCGATGGCCCACTTCGCAGTGGGATTCTTTGCCCTCGGACTGCTCGTGCCGGTGTTGACCTGGCCGGTGACGGCTCCGCTGCTCATCATCCCGGTGCTGCTGTCGGCGTTGATCGTGCGGCTACGCACGCGGGCCGACCACACCGGAGTCACCGTGCGCACGTTACTGGGCAGCCGATCGATGCGCTGGGAGGACATCGAGGGCCTGCGATTCAGCAGGGGCTCGTGGGGACGGGCTCACCTGAAAGACGGCCACAACGTGCGGCTACCCGCGGTCACGTTTGCCACCTTGCCGCAGTTGACCAGGGCCAGCGCCGGGCGAGTGCCCAATCCCTACGCGGACCGGTAACTAGCCCACCGGATTGGCGCCGTTGAGCAAAACCCAGAGCCCGACGCCGGCGCCGACGCCTATCACCAGCGCGGCAAACGAACCGAGGAACGGCCTGCGGGCCCAGCCGCGGCCGGCGTCGAACCCGTAGCGACCGGGACCGACGAGGATGACGGCGACGGCCATCACGATCAAGGAGATCTCGTACTCGTGGCCGTTCGGCAGGAAGTACGGAAAAGAGCGATGACCGTGCTGGGCCGACATTCCCGCGAGCACGCTATTGGTCAGGTAGGCCAGCGCCCCGGCAGCGGCGATCGGCGTGAACAGGCCGAGCACCAACAGCACGCCAGCGGCGATCTCGCCGCCGGCGGCGCAGTAGGTGAGAATCTCGGCGTGCTGGTAGCCGACGCCGGCTATGGCGTTCTTGAAGCCGGCCAGGCCCTGTCCGCCCCACCAGCCGAACAACTTCTGCAGACCGTGGGCGAGGAAAACGGCACCGAGGCCCACTCGCAGGATCAGCAGGCCGAGATGCTGGGTACCGCGACGGCTGGCGGCACGAACGCGCTCGTCGTCGAAGTGTTCGTGGACGCCCATCCCTTCCGGCATGAACACCGCCTGCCGGCCGGTGAGCTGCGGCTGGTAGGGCAACGGTTCGTGGCCGCCCATCACGCCGGCGCCGCTGCTCGACGAGCGGACGCTGCCGGAGTCGGTCGGGTCATAGTGCGGGATCAGGGTCGTGTCGAAATCGCCTGCATAAGCGTCTGGCGGCAGGTCGTCTTCGGGATCGACCAGCTGCGCGGCGGTCTGCCGTTCAGCAGTTGGCAGCCCGGATGAGTCCGGCCGGTGCCAATGTGCGTCTTTCGATTGACTGCTCACGCGTCTGAGGGTAAAGGCAAACTCCTGCGAATCGGGGATTTGAGCGGGGCATTCGCGATTGCAATTTGCTCACAGCGTCGCGCGGGCGGGCTTTGGCAGGCAACCTCGGCGGACGCGCGGTACCCGTCACGGGCGCAGGCGCGCGCATGTCCGTAATCTGGCAGCCATGCGGTTGTGGTGGTCGAGGATGCGCGGTGTGTCTGCGCTCTGCTCGGCAATGCTCGTCCTGACCGGATGCGCCCAGTTCAACGACCTGCAGTCGCAGCCGTTCACCACCGAACCCGAGCGGCATGGCGCGCCGAGCTCCTCGCCCCCACCGCCACCACCGCTGCCCGACAAGCCGTTCCCGAAGGAATGCCCGGCGCCCGGAGTGATGCAGGGCTGCCTGGATAGCACCAGCGGCCTGCTGATGCGGCCCGACAGCAAGTCGGCTCTGGTCGCCGAGCGCAGGACCGGGGCGGTCAAAGAGGTGGCCGTCAACGCCGAGCCCAAAGTGAAAGTCGTCATCCCCGTCGACCCGGCCGGCGATGGCGGATTGATGGACATCGCGCTCTCGCCGACGTACTCCCAAGATCGGCTAATGTATGCCTACATCAGCACCCCGACCGACAACCGGGTCATTCGGGTCGCCGACGGCGATATTCCCAAGGACATCCTGACCGGAATCCCCAAGGGCGCCAACGGAAATACCGGCGCACTGTTGTTCACTAGCCCCACCACACTGGTCGTAATGACCGGCGACGCGGGCAACCCTGCGTTGGCCAATGACCCGGCATCGCTGGCAGGCAAGGTGATTCGCATCGAGCAGCCCACCACGGTCAACCAGGCGCCTCCAACCACGGCGCTCAGCGGCCTCGGCGTGGGCGGCGGCATGTGTATCGACCCAGTCGACGGCTCACTCTTCATCGCCGACCGCACACCCACATCCGACCGTCTGCAACGAATCACCAAGGACTCCAAGGTTTCCACGGTATGGACCTGGCCGGATCGGCCTGGGGTCGCGGGCTGTTCGGCGCTGGACGGCACCGTGCTGATCAACCTGGTCAACACCAAACAGACGGTCGCCATCCATCTCGCGCAGGGCACGGGAGCCGTCACCGGTCAGCCCGACGTGGTGCGCCAGGACACCCACGGACACGCGTGGGCGCTGCGGATGTCGCCGGATGGCAACATCTGGGGCGACACCATCAACAGGACCGTTGGCGACGCCCAGCGGCTCGACGACGTGGTGTTCCCGCTGTTCCCGCAGGGCGGTGGCTTCCCGAGGGCCAACGACGACAAGACCTAACTCGGCGCACAGCGCCGCGAGCAGGAAGCGGCGCGCGTCAGGGGGACCAACAACCCTCGCAGCGAGGACCAAAGCCCCGCGCCCTGCAGACGCGACCTTCGTAACGTTGTCCTCGACGAGAGGACAACGAAGATGTCACCCACCACAACGCATTACGGCGTCATCGTCGGAGTCGACGGGTCGGCGGCATCCGATGCCGCGGTCAGCTGGGCTGCCCGTGATGCGGCGATGCGCGAGCTACCGCTGACTCTCGTCCATGTGGCGAACCCGAAGGCCTCGACCTGGTCGCAGATCCTGGTCCTCGAGGAGGTGCGGGGATGGCAGCAAGCGGAGGGCCGCAGGGTGCTGGCAGAGTCCGCCAAGATCGCCCACGGGGTTGTCGGCACCGATCCCAGGATTCACATCGATGGTGAACTCCTTTTTGCGGCAATCACTCCCAAACTCATCGAGCTGTCCAGACACACGGAATTGATCGTCGTGGGCTCCGACGGTCGCGGCGCATTGACCAGGGGCCTGCTCGGCTCGGTCAGCTCGGGGCTGGTACGACATTCCCATTGTCCGGTCGCGGTGATTCGTGACGAACACCAGGCGGCAGCGCAGCCCGATCGGCGGCCCGTCCTGATCGGGGTCGACGGCTCGCCAAGCGCAGAGCTCGCCATCAAGATCGCGTTCGACGAGGCCGCGCGCCGTTGCGTCGGGCTGGTTGCCCTCCATTCCTGGAGCGACAAGGAGCTCATCGAACTTCCCGGTATTGATTGGCAACAGGTCAAAGCCGAAGAGGAGCGTCTCCTGAGCGAGGCACTGGCGGGCTGGCAAGAGCGATATCCCGACGTCGACGTCACCAAGTCACTCGTCTGCGAGTCGCCGGCCCGCGCCCTTGTCGAGGCCTCGAAATCCGCCCAGCTGGTCGTGCTCGGCAGTCATGGTCGGAATTTCGCCGGCCGCATGGTGTGGGGCTCGGTGAGCAACGCTGTGGTGCAATCGGCTCACACCCCGGTAGTCGTGGCGCGAGCCCCCGAGTAACCCGCGGTATGGCGAGTTGTCGGCGCATGCCGGTGCCGTGGTCCGCGCCCGGCTATGCGTCCGTACGTTTCCACCTGGCGTGCGGGACCTTCGGCGACCAGGTCCACCCCGCGATCTCAGGATCGTCTTCGCCATGTTCGCGGGTGTAGCGACGCGCGGACAGCCGCGCGTCGATCATCTTCTGACGCAGTCCCGCCGCCCGTTCGGCCAACCCGTCAACTCGGTCGATGACGTCCATGACCAGGTGGTAGCGATCGAGATCGTTCAGCATCACCATGTCGAAAGGCGTTGTGGTAGTGCCGCGTTCTTTGAATCCACGAACGTGGAGGTGGCGGTGCCCGTTGCGGCGATAGGTCAGGCGATGGATGAGCCACGGGTAGCCGTGGTAGGCGAAGACGACCGGCTTGTCGTTGGTGAACAGCGCGTCGAACTCCGGATCGGTGAGCCCGTGTGGGTGCTCGGTATCCGGCAGCAGGCGCATCAGGTCGACCACGTTGATCACGCGTACCTGCAGGGCGGGCAGTTCGCGCCGCAGGATGTCGGCGGCGGCCAGTGTCTCCAGGGTCGGGACGTCGCCGGCGCAGGCCAGCACGACATCGGGTTCGGCTGTGGCCGTGCTGGCCCATTGCCAGATCCCGAGGCCGCGGGTGCAGTGCAAAACCGCGTCGTGCATCGTCAAGTAGGTCAGCGAGGGTTGCTTCCCGGCCACGATCACGTTGACGTAGTCGCGGCTACGCAGGCAGTGGTCGGTGACCGAGAGCAGGGTGTTGGCGTCGGGGGGCAGGTAGACCCGCACGACCTCGGGCCGCTTGTTGGCCACCAGGTCGATGAAACCGGGATCTTGATGAGACGCGCCGTTGTGGTCTTGGCGCCAGACATGAGAACTCAGTAGGTAATTCAGCGAGGCAATTGGCGGCCGCCAGGTGAGCTCGCGGCTGGTTGATAGCCACTTCGCGTGCTGGTTGAACATCGAATCGACGATGTGCACAAACGCCTCGTAGCAGTTGAACAGACCATGTCGGCCGGTCAGCAGGTAGCCCTCGAGCCAGCCCTGGCACAGATGCTCGGAGAGCACCTCCATCACCCGGCCGTCGGGTGCGAGGTTTTCGTCTACCGGATCGATGGCGGAAAGCCAAACTTTGTCGGTCGATTCGAATACCGCGGTGAGTCTGTTGGACGCGGTCTCGTCAGGGCCCATGAGACGGAACCGGTCCGGGTTGCGGGCAATAGTGTCACGCAGGAATCCACCCAAAACTCTTGTGGCTTCTGCTGTTTTACTGGCCGGCTGGTCGACGGCCACGGCGTAGCTCCGGAAGTCGGGCAAGTCCAATTCACGCAGTAGCTGTCCACCGTTGGCATGCGGGTTGGCGCTCATCCGACGAGGCCCGATCGGCCGCACGGCCTGCAGTTCGGGGCGCAGCACTCCCCGCTCGTCGAATAATTCCTCCGGGCGATAGCTGCGCAGCCAGTCCTCAAGCTGCGCCCGGTGTGCTGGATTGTCGCGAGTCTCGGCCAGCGGAACCTGATGAGCACGCCAAGTGCCCTCGACCTGTTTGCCGTCGACGCATCGAGGCCCGGTCCAGCCTTTCGGGGTGCGGAGCACGATCATCGGCCACACGGGACGCTCGGTCAGCCCGTCACTGCGGGCCGCGCTTTGAATCTGTGCGATCGAGTCAAATGCTTCATCGAGGGCTGCGGCAAGCAACTGGTGCACCACGGCTGGATCGTCGCCAGCCACGGTGATCGGGCGATGTCCGTATCCGCGGATGAGCGCGTCCAGTTCTTCGGCCGGGATGCGGCTCAGCACAGTTGGGTTGGCGATCTTATATCCGTTGAGATGCAGAATCGGTAGAACTGCCCCATCGATCGCGGGATTGAGGAACTTGTTGGAATGCCAGCTGGCGGCCAGCGGCCCGGTTTCGGCTTCACCGTCACCGATCACACATGCGACCACCAGATCGGGGTTGTCGAAAGCCGCGCCGTAGGCATGGACCAGTGAGTAACCCAGTTCGCCGCCCTCATGAATCGACCCCGGCGTTTGGGCGGCAACGTGGCTGGGAATGCCACCCGGAAAAGAGAACTGCCGGAACAGCTTCCGGAGACCAGACGCATTTTGCTCGATTCCCGGGTAAATCTCGCTGTAGGTGCCCTCCAGGTATGCGTTGGCGACCAGGCCGGGGCCGCCGTGGCCTGGCCCGGTGACGTAGATGACGTCGGCATCACGCTGCCGGATGATCCGGTTCAAGTGCGCGTAGATGAGGTTGAGCCCGGGCGTCGTGCCCCAATGACCCAAGAGTCGGGGCTTGATGTGCTCCGCTGAGAGCGGTTCGGCCAGCAGCGGGTTATCCAGCAGGTAGATCTGACCGACCGACAGGTAATTGGCGGCGCGCCAGTAGCTGTCGACGAGGTGTAATTGATCACGAGTGAGGGGGCCTGCGGCCAGCCCGGTCCCGGGACCAGAATCAGATTTTCTCATCAGGCACTTCCTTGCAGACGCTGGTGGCCATCGTGGTCCGCGGCGGCGAACTGAGCCGCACTGCGGGCCGCCTTGCAACCGTCGACGGCGACCACGATCGTTCGAAGCGTTGATTCGTTGGCCATGACCGCTCCCCTGACGCCGGCAGTAGACCCAATCGACGCTACCCAAACCTCACCGCCAAGGGTAGGAGGCCGAGGGCTTCGCGGCAGCGGACGTTGGACCCTATACCGCACCTCAGTTACGGGCGAGATCGCTGCCGGCGGAACGCCGTCTCGCGCGGCCGAATCGAAAGCGAACGCAACCGCTCACCGCGAAGTTCGGGACCTTCGGCCCTGGTCAACACCAACCCCGCGGAGAAACAATCGACGGAGAAGTCCACCCGGGGCATCAATGAACTCGCGGTGAAGCGCCACCACACGGCCAGCGCGTCGCCTCCGGGTCAATCTCGACTTGCCTCCGCGGCAAAACGCCAGATGCTTTACCGCCGAGCGGATTAGGACGTGTTGCTCCTGCCCGAGCACAGCGAACGTACCAAGCGTTATGAACGTCAAGCCCGAACACTGGAATAACACAGGAGCCGGCAATGTCTGATCTCGCAGGACAACACGCAATCGTCGTCGGTGTCGACGGATCGCCGTCATCTGACAAAGCGGTGGGTTGGGCCGCGCGCGAAGCCGCCATGCGCAATATCCCACTGGACATCATCCACGTCGTCGCGACGCCGCCGTGGGGCCTGGTGAGCCTGAGCGGAGGCCCCCTCCCGCCGCTGGCCGGAAACGGCGATTGGCGCGAAAAACAGGCCGAAGAACTCATATCGGCGGCGATCCGAGTAGCCGAAGAAAGTGCTCCCAGCCTGGCTCGCCGCCAGATTCGTTCCGAAGTGTATTTCGGCGCGACGATTCCCACGCTGGCTGACCTGTCCAAAGACGCGACGATGATCGTGGTGGGCAGCCGCGGGCGAGGGACCGTGGGCCGGCTTTTGCTGGGATCGGTCAGCACTGGATTGGTGCATCACGCGCACAGCCCGGTGGCGGTGATTCACGACGATTCCCCCGTCACCGCGCTGCCGCCCGCGCAGCTGCCGGTGGTGGTCGGCATCGACGGGTCGCCGGCATCAGAGTTGGCGACGGGCATCGCTTTCGACGAAGCGTCCTGGCGTGGAGTCCACTTGGTTGCGTTGCATTCCTGGTCTCATGGGGAGGTGGCTGACGTCCCGAGCCTGGAATGGTCGGCGCTGCAACAAGTTGCGCAAGAAGCCCTGGCCGAACGATTGGCCGGCTGGCGAGAGCGTTATCCCGACGTGGCTGTGCAACGCAGAATCGTCTACGCCAATCCGGCGCTGCACCTGCTGCAGGAGGCGGAGTCCGCTCAGCTTGTCGTTGTCGGAAGCCATGGTCGTGGCGGATTTTCGGGCATGCTGTTGGGCTCAGTGAGCACCACGGTGGTGCATGCCGCCGGGGTGCCGGTGATTGTCGCTCGACAACGCTGACGGCCCGGACAGGGCTAATCCAGCGGCGCGGTCCAACGCAGGACCGTACCGCCGGATTCGGGAGTGTCGACGCTGAACTCGCCGTTCACTTGCTGAGCGCGGTGGCGCAGGTTCGTCAGGCCGTCACGCTTGGTGCGCTCGGAGATTCCGCGACCGTCGTCTCTCACCTCGATGGAAAGAGTGTCCGCGACTTTGACGGTGACATGGAGCTCGGTCGCATCCGAATGCTGGGCGGCGTTGCTCACGGCCTCACGCACAACGGCTTCGGCATGTTCGGCCAGCGGGATACCGACCACCGAGAGCGGTCCAACGAATTGGGTAGTGATGCATAATTCTTCGCTGGAATACCGAGCAACAGCTTCATCGAGTCGCTGGCGTAACCCCGCCATGCCGGTAGTCGGCCCGTGCAAATCGAATATCGTGGTGCGAATCTCTCCGATGATGGCTTGCAGATCATCAACGTAGCTCGAAAGCCGTTGTCGGACGTCTGACGACCGTGCCCGCGGAATAGTCGCCTGGAGCGCAAGCCCTACCGCGAACAACCGTTGGATAACATGGTCGTGCAGATCGCGAGCAATGCGGTCCCGGTCAGTCACCACGTCCAACTCGCGCGCGGCGCGCTGCGCCGTGGCCAATTGCCAGGCCACTGCGGCCTGGTCGGCGAAGACCGACATCATGTCTTCCTCGTCTTGGGTGAATGCCGTTGCTCGGCTTAGGCGCAACGCAACGAGCACACCGGCAACCTTCTCGGCTACGCGCAAAGGCAATACCAACGCGGGCCCCGGCTGGATCTGCACGCCGCCGATCTCGAGCTCAAGCCGGGCAAACCGGCGCGGAGTGCGGTTGAAGAAGACGTCACCGACCTGAGTCCCGCGGACAGCGATCGTCGGCGGCTGCGTGAATGCGGGCAGCTCGCCCGCCAACTCAGTAATCAGCAGTTGGGTGATCTCCGCTGCTGGCGAGTCCGAGTCGACTGGCACCGCAACGAAAGTCGATCGAGCTTCGGACAATTTCAGGGCCTCCTCGGACACCATCCGGAAGACGGCGGCGGGGTCGGTGCCCGACAGCAGCTTCGTTGCGATGTCACGGGTTGCGGCGACCCAGGCCTGCCGGGCTCGGGACTGCTCGTAGAGTCGCGCGTTGTCGATGGCAACGCCGGCCGCAGCCGCGAGCGCTTCGACGAGCACTTCGTCGTCTTCGCTGAAAGGCTGGCCGTTCACCTTCTCCGTCAAATAGAGGTTGCCGAACACCTCGTCGCGGATCCGGATGGGCACCCCCAAGAAAGCGTGCATCGGAGGATGATGTGGCGGGAAACCGACCGACGACCGGTGATGAGCGATGTCGTCCAGCCGGATCGGCTTCGGGTCGTCGATCAACACCCCTAGGACGCCGCGACCCTCCGGTAAATGCCCAATCCGCTCCCGCGTTTCGGCATCGATTCCCTCGTGGATGAACGCCGCCAAATCAGGTCCGCTCCCCCGCACCCCGAGCGCGCCATAGCGGGCCCCA
>NZ_JBYCLD010000483.1:0-15050 GCF_057473725.1 Mycobacterium sp. TH-M11
CCACCACGACTACCGGCTGGCTGTCGTGGGTCGCGGCGCCGCCGGACTGTCCGCGTCGCTCGCCGCCTACCGGCACGGCCAGAGCCGGCCCGGGTTGTCGGCGGGGCGACGGCGTTCCGGTCCGGGTGTGGTGTTCGTCTTCTCCGGGCAGGGCTCCCAGTGGCGCGGCATGGGACGGCAACTGCACGCCGAGGAAGCCGTCTTCCGCGACACGCTCGCCGAGTGTGACCGCGCGATGCGTACCCACCTGGATTCGTCGGTGGTCGACGCGTTGCTCGCCGGCGACGGCCTCGATGACATCGGGGTGATCCAACCGGCCATCTTCGCGGTGCAGGTCGCGCTGGCCGCGCTGTGGCGGTCGTGGGGCGTGGAGCCCGCCGGCGTGATCGGGCACAGCATGGGCGAGGTGGCCGCCGCGTACGTCGCGGGGGCGCTGACCCTCGAGGACGCCGCGCGGGTGATCTGTACGCGGGCCCGCCTGCTGCGCGGAGCGGCACCCGGCGGGGCGATGGTCTCCGCGGAGTTGTCACGCGCCGAGGCCGACGAGCTCATCGCCGGGCAGGAGGACAGCGTTGCGGTGGCAGCCAGCAATTCGGCACGGTCTTCGGTGCTGTCTGGCGATGCAGATGTGTTGTCCGAGTTGATGACTGAGATCCAGCGGCGGATGCGATTCTGCCGTTGGGTAGACGTCGACGTGGCCTCGCACAGTCCGCGGATGGAGGCATTGCGCGCCGACCTCACAGTGGCGCTCGATGGCCTGCGCCCGTCGGCGCCCTCGACACCGATGTACTCCACCGTGACCGGTGAGCGCATCGATGCCGCCACGCTGGACGCCGCCTACTGGGTCGAGAATCTCTGCTCGCCGGTCCGATTCTCGCCGACCGCGCGGCAGCTGTTCGAGCAGGGTCACGAGGCTTTCCTCGAGATCAGTCCGCACCCGGTGTTGTTGAGCGCGCTGCGCGAGGACGCCGACGACCTCGGCCGTGCGGGCACGCTGCTGTCGTCGATGCGCCGTGACGAAGGTGGACGCGAGACCGTGCTGGCAGCGCTGGGCGAACTCTACACGATTGGGCAGCCCGTCGACTGGGGTGCAGTGAATCCTGCTGAGGGACAGCTTGTTTCCGCGCCCACCTACCCATGGCAGCGGCAAACGTTCTGGCTGGACACCGCGGCCCCCGGGACTTCGGCCCGTCCGGCCGCTGACGCATCCCGGTGGCGCGGACCGGTCCGCTCGTCCACACAGCCGAACACGGTGACGTGCGAAACCGACGTCAGCTGCGACCTCATGCCGATGCTGACCGACCACCGCGTGCACGGTTCGGTCGTCGTCCCGGCAGCAGCGCTCCTCGAGCTCGTCGCAACCGGTTCCCTACGGGCCCTCGGGGTCACCCGGATTCCGCGCGACGTCGTCTTCCACCGGTCCCTGACCCTGCACGGCACGCAGCCGCGCGCCGTGCAGCTGGTTCTTCGGGGCGAGCCCTCGGGCCCGGTGTCGTTCGAGCTCACCGGCGTGGACCCGGCGGTAGCACTGTTGGCGAGCGGCGAACTGGTCGCCGGCGAACCGGGCGGCGATGCCGACCCGCATCATCCCGCCGACATCCAAACCCGCTGTGCCGAAAAAATTTCCGGCGCATCGTTCTACAGCCGCCTCGCGCGGCACGGCTTGGAGTACGGGCCGGCGTTTCAGAAGGTGACCGAGGTCTGGCGCCGCGACGGCGAGGCGATCGCGCGCATGGCGCCCGGCGATGCCGGTGACACCGATACCGCACTGCTGGACGGCTGCTTTCAGGTCCTGGCCGCTGCCCTGCCAGCCGACCATGGACACTCCCGCGACACCTATCTGCCGGTGGGCATCACGGATCTGGTTATCCGCGGGGCATTTTCGGACGGCGTGTGGTGCCACGCGCGGCTTCGCGGCGATTCCGAGGCACACCCGGTCAAGGGCGACGTGTTCCTCCTCGACCGGTCCGGCAACGTCCTGGCGGCGGTCCGCGGCCTGCGGCTCGAGCGGCTGCCCGAAGCGTCGCGCAACGCCTCGGCCGAAGACGGCGATCTCTACGTCCAGCGCTGGGAGGCTGCGGCCCTGACCGCGTCGAGTCGGCCGACGACGGCCGGACGCTGGCTGATTTTCGGCGACAGCAGCACTACCACGACCACCACGCGGACGCTGCTCGAACAGCACGCCCAGACCTGCATCCTCGTCGAATCGGGAACCGAGTTCGCGCGGTTGGGAGCAGATCGCTACGTGCTGGATCCGGTTGAGGCACCACACTTCCGGCAGCTGCTCGACGACGTGCACGCGCCGCTGGCGGGCGTGGTCCACCTGTGGGGCCTGACCGACTCGATGGAATCGGGGCGCATCCTCGGGCCGACCAGCGTGCTGCATCTGGTACAGGCCTTGACGTCGATGCCGCAGCCATCGTCGCCGCGGCTGTGGTTGGTGACTCGAGGCGCTCAGCCGGTCGAGACCGACACAGACGCTGGCGCCGTGTCGATCGCGCAGGCCCCCTTGTGGGGCATGGGCCGCAGCATCGCCCGCGAGCATCCGGAGCTGCGCTGCTCGCGGGTCGACTTGCCGCACGGTTCGCAATCCGAGGATCTGGCGGCATTCGTCGAGGAGTTGCTCGCCGACGGGGGCGACGGCGATGTCGCTTTTCGGGGTCGACAGCGTTATGTCGCCAGATTGGTCCCCTTCGTCGCGGAGCCGCACGCCGTCCAGCCCGACGCGGATTCGCCTTTCCGGATGGAGTATTCGCGACCCGGCGTGCTCGACGACATCGACACCAGGGTCGTTGCCCGCCGCTCGCCCGATCCTGGTGAGGTCGAAATCCAGGTCCATGCAACCGGATTGAACTTCATCGACGTGATGCGCGCGCTCGGCGTCTACCCGGGCCAAGAAAGCGGTCCGACGCGGGTCGGTGTCGAATGCTCGGGCGTCGTGACCGCCGTCGGTGACGATGTCGAGGATGTGCGCGTCGGGGACGCCGTGATCGCGCTGGCCGCAGAGGGTGTCGGATCGTTCGTCACCACCCTGGCGTGCCTTGCGACGCCCAAGCCGGTCCAGCTCAGCTTCGAAGAAGCCGCCACCATCCCCATCGCCTACCTGACCGCCTACTATGCGCTGCACGAGCAGGCCCGGCTTCGCCGCGGCGAGCGCGTGCTCATCCATTCCGCGGCCGGCGGCGTCGGTCTGGCCGCCGTCGAGGTGGCCCGCTGGCTGGACGCGACAGTGCTCGCCACCGCCGGCACACCCGAAAAGCGAGATCACCTTCGCGGGCTCGGCATCGAGCACGTATTCGACTCGCGCTCGCTACGTTTCGCAGACAGTGTGCTGACCGCGACCGCCGGTGCGGGCGCGGATGTGGTGCTCAACTCGCTGACCGGCGAGGCATTGTCGTGCGGCCTGGATGCACTGAGCCCCTACGGTCGCTTCGTGGAGATCGGTAAGACCGACATCTACGGGCAGGGCCGACTTCGGTTGTGGCAGTTACGCAACAACGCGTCCTACCTTGTTGTCGACCTGGCGCAGCTGATCACGGATCGGCCCGCCTACGTGGGTGCCCTGCTGCGCGACATCGTCGCCCATGTCGAGCAGGGCGCATTTCGGCCACTGCCGTTGCGGGCGTTCCCGGCCGCCCAGACCCCCACCGCACTGCGGACGCTGTCGCAGGGCAAGCAGATCGGCAAGGTTGTCGTCTCGGTATCCGGACAGCGGACGCCGGCCGCGCCACACGACCGCTTGCCTGCGCAATTCGATCCGGGCGGCACGTATCTGATCACCGGCGGGCTTGGTGGCATCGGCCTCGCCACCGCGTCCTGGATGGTCGAGCGCGGCGCCGGGCAGCTGGTGCTGCTCGGCCGCGGTCCGGTGTCGGAGGCTGGGCAGCGGGCCATCGACGATCTGCGGTCCCACGGCTGCGAGGTGGTCTACGCCCGCGGCGACGTGACTCGGGCCGACGAACTGGCCGCGGTGCTCGACACGATCCGGACCACCATGGCCCCGTTGCGCGGCGTCGTGCACGCGGCGGGAATCTTGGACGACGGCATCCTGGCGCGCCTCGACGCCCGGCGGCTGCACGAGGTCATGGCACCCAAACTCGACGGCGGATGGAACCTGCACACCCTCACCCGCGATGCCGAACTCGACTTTTTCGTGCTCTTCTCCTCTGCCGCAGCGCTTTTAGGCTCACCCGGGCAAGCGCACTACGCCGCGGGCAACGCGTTCCTGGACGCCCTGGCGTGGTTTAGGCGTGCGCAGGGCATGCCCGCGCTCAGCGTCAACTGGGGCCCGTGGGCCGACGTCGGCCTCGTCAACACGGCGCAGCAGCATCGAAACCTCGACCGGCACGGCATGATTCCCATCCCGGCGGCCGACGGTGTGCGGACGCTGGCGAAGCTGCTCCGCTCGTCGGCCACTCAGGTCGCCGTGCTGCGGATGACCCCCTCGCTGACCGCCGAACTGCTCGGCACGCCGTCCGACCGCGACTCGTACGAGCGCCCTGACAACGTGCGCGCCACGGTGCTGCGCGCCGACAACGACGAACGCCGTCGGCTGCTCGAGTCGTACCTGCGCGCACAGGCGGCCGGAAAGCTCGGTCTGGCGCCGTCACAGGTGGACGTCGAATCGCCACTGCACCAACTCGGTGTCGATTCGCTGGTCGCCGTGGAATTGCGCGCTCAGATCGAACGCGACTTCGGGGTCGTAGTGCCCGTCGTCCGACTGCTGGACGGTATCAGCCTGACCGGGCTGGCCGGATGGCTCGCCGGGCAATTTTCCAGCAGCACGACCGAACTCGTCCCCGCTGCGCCGGATAGCGCGCCAATCACTAACGGCACCAATGGTTCTGATGCGAAATGGCTGGACGCTTTGGGCCGGCTTCCCGACATTTCCGACGACGACGTCGACGCGCTGCTGCGCGACGTCCTCGCAACCAGGGAGGGGCAAGATGACGGATGAGCTCGCGGGCCTGTCCGCCGACGAGAAGCGGGTACTGCTGGCACGCCTGCTGATGGAGAAGGCGGAAGCCTCGGCGTCGGCGTATCCCCTCTCCTACGGTCAGCGGTCGCTGTGGTTCCTCTACCAGCTCGCGCCCGGCAGCCCCGCCTACACGATCAGCTACGCCGGACAGATCCGCGGCCAGCTCAACGTGGCCGCACTCGAGGCTGCGGCCCAGGCGCTGGTCGACCGCCATGACATCCTGCGGACCACCTACACCACGCGCGACGGCCGGCCAGTTCAGCTGGTACACCCTCGGCTGCCGGTGCGTGTCAACCATCTCGAGTTGAATCCCGAAGAGACGCAACGATGGCTGCGACGGGAAGCCGATCGCCCCTTCGACCTGCGCACCGGACCGGTGGTGCGGTTCCACCTGATCGACCAGGGTCCCGGCGAGCACCTGCTGGTGCTGACGCTGCATCACATCGCCGTGGACATGTGGTCGATCGACCTGATCCTCGACGAGCTGCGGCAGCTGTATGCCGCCGAGCACGGCGCACCGCCGCCACCTCCGCCACCGATGCGCTATGTCGACTACGCGCGCGATCATTCCCGAGCCATCCAGGGAGCCGAGGGCGACCGGCACTGGCGGTACTGGAGCCGTCAGCTGGCCGGGGAAACACCGCTGCTCCGGTTGCCCGTCGACCGGCCGCGGGGCGCGGTACAGACGTATCGCGGTGCGGTGCATCGCTTCACCGTCGACCGGGCGCTGACCGCCCGGCTCAAGGAGGTGGGCCGCGACGCCGGCGCCACCCCGTATATGACGTTGTTCGCGGCCTACGCCGCGCTGCTACACCGCTACAGCGGGCAGGAAGATCTGCTGATCGGCTCGCCGTTCGGATGTCGCGACCACCCGGGGCTGGCCAGCGTGGTCGGCTACATCACCAACCCGGTGGTGCTGCGACCCGACTTGAGCGGTGACCCGACCTTCACGTCGCTGCTGGGTCGAGTCAAGACCACTGTCCTGGAAGCACTAGAGCACCAAGACTTTCCGTTCGCGCTACTCGTCGAAAAGCTGGATCCGGCCCGCGACCTCAGCCACACACCGCTGTTCCAGGTCTCGTTCGCGTGGGAGCAGACCCGCCGCTTCCAAGAGGGCGCGGCGGCCGGCCCGGCGACGCTGGATTTCACGACGACCCATATCGGCCAGGGCGGTGCACCGCTGGACTTGATGCTGCTGATGGGCGAACAGGACGGCGAACTGCTCTGCGTCCTGCAGTACAACACCGACCTGTTCGACGATGCGACGATCGAGCGGATGGCCGAGCACTTCGCCACGTTGCTCGGCAGCATCGTCGCCGAGCCAGACCGCCGCCTGTCGACGCTGCCGATCCGCACCGACGCGGAAATCTCGCGGCAGGCGGCGTGGAACGAGACCGAGGTCCGCTACGAGGCCCCGGACTCGTTGCCCGCCATGGTGAGCGCGGCGGCGCGGCGCCAGCCGTCGGCGATCGCGGTGGCATTCGGTGAGAACGAGCTGACCTACGCCGAACTCGACGGGCGCGCAGACGATTTGGCGGTCCGGCTGCAAAGCCTCGGCGTGGGCCCGGAGAGTGTCGTCGTGGTGCTGCTGGACCGCTCCGAAGACCTGGTGGTGGCGCTACTCGGGGTGGCGAAGTCCGGCGCGGCGTTAATGCCGCTAGACCCGGGGCAACCCGCCAACCGCATCGCCGCGATGGCGGCGGACTCCGGCTCCCCGCTGGTCATCACCCACCAGCGAAACCTGCCGCTACTCAAGGACTTCGACGGTCACCGTCTCTGCCTGGAGCTGCCGATCGCGTCACCGGAAACCGGCACCCGCGCGTCGCGCCCGGTCACGCGGCCGGACGGACTCGCCTACGTCGTCCACACCTCGGGCTCCACCGGGGTCCCCAAACGGGTACTCAACACCCACGGTGGGCTGGCCAACCTGCTGCTCTGGATGCAGGCGAACTACCGGCTCGACGCCCGCGACCGGGTGCTGCACCACACCCCGGTGACCTTCGACGCGTCGCTGGCGGAGATTTTCTTGCCGTTGATCGCCGGCGCGCGGCTGGTGATCGCCAGACCCGACGGACATCGCGACGCCGCCTACCTCGTCGACACCATTGCCGCACAGCGGATCACCCAGATCGTGCACGTCGTGCCATCGATGCTGCAGTCGTGGCTTCGCGAGCCCGGCCTGCGAGACTGCACCGCGCTGCGGCGGGTGACGTGCGGCGGCGAGGCCTTGCCCAACGACCTCGCTCAGCGCTTCCTGAACACCGTCGACGTCGAATTGTGGAACGAGTACGGGCCCGCCGAGGCGGCCGTCACCGCCACCTATGCGCGCTGTAGGCGCGGCGCGGCCGGCGCGGCGGTTCCGATCGGGCGGCCGATCGCCAACGTCGAGGTACATCTGCTCGACGGCCATCTCCAACCGGTGCCGGTGGGCGTGCCCGGCGAACTGTACATCGGCGGAGCGGGCGTGGGCCGCGGCTATGCCGGTCAACTCGAGGCGACGGCCACCCGGTTCATCGCCGATCCGTTCCGTCGGGGCGGAATGCTCTACCGCACAGGTGATTTGGCTCGCTATCGGGCTGACGGCAACATCGACTACCTGGGCCGCCTGGACACGCAGGTGGAAATCCGCGGTGTCCGGATCGAGCTCGGCGAGGTCGAGGTCGCGCTGAGCAGGCATCCCGACGTGAGTGAGGCCGTGGTGATCGCCGCGACCGACGAGCGCGGCCACACTCAGTTGACTGCCCACGTCGCGTCGGCGACCGAGCCCGGGCCGACCACCCCGCAGCTACGGCGTTTCCTGCTCGAGTGGCTTCCGGCGGCCATGCTGCCGACCCACTTCGTCGTGACCGGCGAGTTGCCGCGCACCTCGGGCGGGAAGGTCGACCGGCGCGCTCTGGTCGCCGCCGACTCGGGAGCGGTGCAGCGCGAGCGGGAGTTCGTCGCGCCGCGTAACCGAACCGAGCAGGTGCTGGCCGAGATCTGGCGCAGGGTTCTCGGCGTCGAACGGATCGGCGTCCACGACGACTTTTTCGCGCTCGGCGGGGCATCGACGCACAGCCTGGAGGTCGCGGTCCGCGCACAGGCGGCCGGCCTGCCGCTCAAGCCGGAGTCGGTCTTCTTGTTCGGCACCATCGCCGAACTGGCCACGGAGTTCGGCGCCGCAGCGGAAAGCAGTCCCGCTCAGGCGGCGCCCGTCGCGTCAGCCGACATCATTGTGGACACCGAAGCGCTGCCGCTGCCGGCGGTCAGTCCGCCGACCCGCAACACGGTGATCGAAAGCATCGGCACCTATCTGCCTTTCACGGTGGTCTCGACCGCCGACCTGCTGGCCGGGTGTGCCAACAACATCGGGATACCGCTGGAGAAGCTGACCGGGATCAAGAACCGCCGGGTGGTGGCCGATGGTGAATTCTCCATCGACCTGGCCCGCCAGGCGGTGGCCGACTGCTTGTCCCGGTCGAGCTACCGGCCGGCGGAGATCGACCTGCTGATCTCGTGCAGCATCTCCCGCTGCGACGGGCCCGACCAGAAGTTCGTCTTCGAGCCCAGCACCGCTGCGCGACTGCGGGATCAGTGCGGCCTGGACAACGCTGTGGCCTTCGACATCACCAACGCGTGCGCGGGAATGTTCACCGGGATAGCGATTGCCGACGCCTTCCTGCAGACCGGGTTGATCGGGCGCGCGATGGTGGTCAGCGGCGAGTACATCACCCACATCAGCGAGACCGCGCAACGCGAAATCGAAGGGCCGATGGATCCGCGACTCGCGTGTTTGACGGTCGGGGATGCCGGCGCCGCGGTGATTCTGGAACGCGGCCCCAACAACCGCGCCGGCTTCCACGACATCGACATCGCCACGCTGAGCCGATACGCCCCCATGTGCATCGCGAAAGCCACCGGCGGGCCAGCGGGTGGTGCGATCATGACGGTCGACTCGATCGCGGCGACCGCGATCGCGGTGCAGGCCGCGGTACCCTACGTTGCCGGCGTGATGCGACGCCACGGATGGCGTCCGGAGCACTGCGACCACATCGTGATGCACCAGACGTCGGAGTCATCGATCAACGACGCGGTCGGCGCGGTGAACCGGATGTTCGGCGAGGGATCCGCCAACCCGGGCAACACCATCTACAACTTGGCCGAGCGTGGAAATACCGCCAGCACAACGCATTTCATTGCTCTCAAAGATCATATCCTGAGCAACCGGATAAGGTCCGGCGACAACGTCGTGTTCGGCATCAGCGCCTCGGGTCAGACCGTGGGCGCCGCGCTGTACACCTTCGACGACCTGCCCGACCGGCTGCGCCGCGGTTCCGACGACCAGCACGGCCTGCAGGCGCCGCGCGACGCCGCGAAGCTGGCGCCGGCCCCGCCCCCGGCGGTCGGCATCGCGGGCGTCGGCACCATCCCGGCCGGCCACCCTGGCTCGTGCGGCTCGGTGGAATTGGCAACCCGGGCCGCCGCAGCGTGCCTCGATCGGACCGGCGTGGACCGCGACCGGCTCGGCCTGGTCATCCACGCCGGCGTCTACCGGGACGAGTTCATCAGCGAGCCGGCCATCGCCGCGCTGGTTGCCGGCGCGCTCGGGATCAACGACGACATCCGATCCCCGGACGGCCCGAAGACTCTCGCCTTCGACGTGTTCAACGGCGCGGTCGGATTCCTCAACGCCTGCCAGGTGGCCGTCCAGATGATCGGCGCCGGAAATACCCTGCACGCCATGGTCGTTGCCTCGGAGACCGAGAACAACGCCGGCAGCGCCAGCCACCCCGGCTACGGGCTGAGCGAGACGGGGTCGGCGGTGATCCTGTCACCGACCGACGGCGGCAAGGGGTTCGGCCGGTTCGTGTTCCGCCACTACCCCGAATACGCCGAGGCGCTCACCACCTTCACCCGCCACGAAGACGGTCGCACCTGGCTCGAGATCGACCGCGACCCGGAGTTGTCCACGCACTATCTGGACATCATCACCAACGCGGTGGGCGAATTGCTCAAGCTCGAGGGGATCGACCCGTCCGATATCGCCGCGGTGTTCCCCCCGCATCTGTCGCCGTCCGAGCGCGAGGACTTGGCCTCCCGATTGGGTATCGCGAGTTCGCTTTTCGTCGTTGCGGTTACCGACAGCGACCCGTTTTCGTCGTCGGTCCCCCAGGGCTTGCAGCATGCCTGGCAGCACGAGTTGGTCAAGGCCGGCGACGTCGGGCTGATCGTCAGTGTGGGCTCTGGACTCCAGGTCGGCTGCGTGACCTACCGGTTCTGAGGGGCCCGCTACTCGTCGCGCAACTGCGCCGCCAGCCCGGCCCGGGTGGTCTGCCACGCCGGACCGACCGCGGCCAGAACCGCCGACAAGACGGCGAGGATCGCGTACCCGGTCGCTTCGGTCGCCGGGAAGACCAGCGGGACAACAGCTCCCACATCGACAACCGCGGCCCGCGCCACGACCCCGATGATCGCGATGGACACCACGCCCCCGAGCACGGCGCCCGTCGCGCTCGCGATGACGGCCTCGATCGTGGTCACCGCGAAGACGGTGGCCGGGGTGGCGCCCAGCGCCTGGATCAGGGCGACCTCGCGGCGACGCCGAATGCCGAGCAGCAGCAGCGTCGAGGACACCGAGATGAACGCGATCGCGAGCAGGCCGTATTTCAGCGTGTTCAGCGGTGCGAGGAAACGTGATTCACCCGCAACCACCGCGGACCGGTATCCGTCGGCGTCGACCACCGTCAGTGGCTGATTGAAGCGGCCGGCGTGAATCTCGTCGGCAATGCGCTGCCGGCTGACACCCGCGGCCGGCTTGATGAACACCAGCCCGGCGGGCTGCGGACCGAAGATCTGCTCGGCAAGTGGATAGGACATCTGAATTCGGAGCCCACCCACTTCGGGGGTGGCCACGATCGTCCCGACGGGGACCCTGCGCGCGTTGGGTCCGCTGCCGAGCAGCATCGTGCCGCCGACGCGGGCACCGGTCTCGCGGGCCAGGATACCGCCGATGACAAGCTGATTCGCCTCGACGCTGCGCCTCGGCGGTTGCCCGGCGAGCGCGTGGTAGGAGAAGGTCGGTCGATCCTCGGCCCGTACGTAGGCCAATTCGCCGCTGGCCAAGGTGATCTCGATTTCCGCCATCCGCTCTACGGCGCCGACACCGGGCAGCGCGGCGAGCTTGGACATGGTGTCGGGCGAGAACTTCGCATCCGTCGAACCCCAGTCGGTATAGCGGGTGGTGGTGAGCACCAGGCGGTCGGTCGCCTGCCTTGTCGCGACGGTGTCGACTCCGTCGTTGATGGCGATCAAGAAGCCCGACAACAGCGTCGCCACCGCCACCGGCACCGCGACGGCACCGGAGATCGCGATCATCCGCGACGGGTCCGCGCGCAGACCGGTGAACGCGATAGTCAGTGCGGCACGGCGAGTCCGCTCCGGCCGGAACCGGACGAGGTCCAGGAACTCCGGGCCGACGTAGGCCGCGGCCAGCAGCAGGCCGACGATGGCGACCACGACGCTGACGTTGGCGATCCCGGCCTGCCACGGCGCCAGACCGCCCGACCGGGTGGCCAACCACACGACGATGACACCGGCCACGCCGATCGCCAGGAGCGCCACCACCTTGCGCCACACCCCGGTCGACTGGTTCTCCGCGGCGGCGGCACGACCTGAAAGTTCGCTTGCGATAGGGGTTTTCGACGCGGACCGGCTCGGCAGGAAAGCCGCGAGCACGGCGAGCAGAACCCCGATGCCCAGCGCGGCAACCACCACGATCCCGTCGACCACGACGGGGACGTTGACCCCGACGAACTGTTGAGTCAGGTCACTGGCGCTGGCCACCACGGGGTGGGCGATGACGATGCCGAGCAGAACCCCGATCACTGATCCGGACGCGCCGAGCAACGCCGCCTCGGCGAGGAACCCGCCGAAGGTCATCAACGGCGAGGCGCCCAGTGCCGCGGCGATCGCGACTTCACGCCGGCGTTCTTGGATCGAGAGCCGGGTGAGTTGGGCGATCAGGATCACCCCGACCCCGATCGCGATCAGAGCGAAGATCGCCAGCAGCGGAAACAGGATGACGTTGACGTTGAATCCAGTCGCCGGATCATTGCGGGTCAGCACCCGGTAGCCCGGTCCGAGCGAGTCGAGCGCAGCGGCGATACGGGTCTGGACGTCGGCCACGTTGGCGTGCTCGGCCAGCGTGACGTAGACACTGTCCACTCGATCACCCCTGGCGAACTGCGCTTTGGCAGCACTCAGCGGAAGCACCACGACCCGGCCGTTGTTCACGTCGTCCAGTTGCGGGATCTGAGCCAGCCCCGAGAGCGGCAGTTGTCCGTTGTCGGTCGCCAGCGTCGCGGCCTTGCCCAACGCGCGGCCGAAGGTGCTCGAGGTCGCCATCACCTGCGGCTCTTTTTGGCCCGCGCCACAGACTTTCGGGTCGATGATCCAGCGCGCGGCGCAGTCGATTCCCAGCGCGAGCACGACCGTGTCGCGGTTGCCGTCGCGCACCTGGGTCGCCGCCCGCACCACCGGGGCGAGCACCGCGACACCGCGTACCCGGCCGGCGGTGTTGATCACCGACGGGCTGATCCCACCCTGAGTCGCGGACCCGACGATGCGCAGCGGGGTTGGGCCGGCGATCCGGTAGCCGACGTCGTTGATGGCGGTGCCCACGCTGCTGGTCTCGATCATGACCGCGACGACGATCGCCACCCCGCCGCCGAGGGACAGTGCCGCCAGCAGCGCCCGCATGGGGTGGCGCCGCACGGCCCGCAGGTTGATCAGCCGCAGGACGCTGACGGCCGCGGCTAGTGCGGTGCTCGCCATGCTGCGCCTACGTGGCGAACGAGCCGCGCGTCACTTTCGATGCGGCCGTCGAGGAGGGAGACCAGCCGGGGAGCTTCGTCGGCGATCGATCGGTCATGGGTGACCAGCACAATGGTCTGCCCTGCCGCGTTGAGGTTGTACAGCGCCTCGATCACCCGGCGTCCGTTCTTGGTGTCGAGGTTGCCGGTGGGCTCGTCGGCGAGTACGACTTGGGGCGCCATGAACAAGGCGCGGGCAATCGCGACGCGCTGCTGCTCTCCGCCGGACAACTCCGCGGGCACCCGCTTGGCCATCCCGGCCAACCCGAACTGATCCAGCAGCGCCACAGCCCGGTCGTACTGGACGCGACCGGCCTGCCCGGCCAGCAGGCTGGGCAACATCACGTTCTCGGCAACCGACAATCCGGCCAGCAGATTGAACGACTGGAACACATAGCCAATCCGGTGAGCGCGCACACCCGCCAGTTCCCGGGCAGACGATCGGGCCACGCTCACCTGGTTCACCAGAACCTCGCCGCCCGTCGGCGGTTCCAGCAGTCCGAGGATGCTCAGCAACGTCGACTTGCCCGAACCCGACGGTCCCACCATGGCCACGAATTCGCCGGCGCGGATCTGCAAGTTGATGTCGTGGATGATCGGTATCGCAGTCGCGCCCGAGCCGAAGGATTTACACAGCCCGCGGGCTTCCAGGACCACCGGCCTTGCATCGGCGCCCTGCGCTCCCTGAACAGGACGGGTGTCATCGTGCGACTGTCCGTTGAGAAACGCGGTCGACGAGGCGAACAGCGACGAACGCCCCGAGGTCGCGTCGTGGGTTCCCGCTGCGGTCGATTGCTGCGGCGCGCTGACCGGAAGCGAGGTCACCTCGGCCAGCGCGGGCATGATCAGCGGGACGTCGACACCGGAACCGACCACGAACACGCCCTGCGGGCCGCCCTCCATGTCGCCGGCGCCCTTGACGATCTCGGCGAGGGCGGCCACCGCTTCGTCGTCGTCATGCGGCAAGAACCGGCGCCGGAGATCTACGACGAGACCGTCGGCCGTACCGACGACCGCCAGCGTCGCAGTGTCCGGCTCGATCGACAGCAGCGCCGTGGTGTCAAAGCCGGCCGACTCGCCCGCCGCGCGGGCCAAGGCAACCGCAGACGACGGCAGCGACGACAGGCTCGCTGACGCGAGCGCCGCGCCGCGCGCCGGTCCGACCGTGGGCTGCTCTGGCGTGCTGATCGGAAGTTGGCCCGCCGCAACAAGTTCCGGTATGATCAGCGGAACGTCGACACCGGAACCGAGCAAGAACACGCCCTGCGGGCCGCCCTCCGTCTCGGCCACGCCCTTGACGATCTCCACCAGCGCGGCCACCGCCGCGGTGTCGTCGCTGGGCAAGAACCGGCGCCGCACCTCCGCGACCGACTCGTCGTAGGTGTTGAGCACCGCCGAGGTCGCCGCGTCCGGCTCGATACACAGCAGCGCAATGTGTGTGTACCCGGCAGCACGGCCTTCGGTGCGGGCCAACTCGATCGCGGAGTGCGTCAGCAACTCGGTGTTCGCCGAGGCCAACGCGGCGCCCCGGGCCAGCGCGGCGTCGGGCTGGTCGGGCGCGCTGACCGGAAGTGATGTCGCCGCGGCCAAGGCGGGCATGATCAGTGGAACGTCGACACCGGAACCGACCACGAACACGCCCTGCGGACGGCCCTCCATGGCACCCGCATCCCGGACGATCTCGATCAGCGCGCCGACCGCATCGTCGTCGTCAGCCGGCAGAAACCGCCGACGCACCTCGACGACCAGCCCGTCGGCGGTACCGACCACCGCCAACGTCGCCACGTCCGGCTCAATACACAGCAGCGCAATGTGGTCGTACGCGGACACCTCACCGGCCGCACGGGCCAGCGCGATCGCAGAATGGAACGGCGACACCAATAAGACGTTGTCGACCCTGCGCGTCGCAAGCCCCTCACGCAAGCCGGTTGCCGTTTCGACGTCGTGCCAGGTGACTCCGGTGGCCACCACCTGATAGCCGGCGCTGGCCGCCGTCTCCCGGGTGATGAGGATGGTTGCGATGACCTGCTCGGTCGTCGTGCCGGAGGGCAGGTTCGCGCCGTGCGCAATGTCGAAGTTGCCGTGGTTGACGACGGCTCCGTCCGCCTTGGCGCCCGCGACCAAAACGGTGCGTACCGACGTTGGCGTCATGGAAACACCGAGCACCGCGTCTGACACGACTACAACAATAGTTTTGGCTGCCGACGCCTCGCGGGCAGCGG